>JACPTH010000122.1 GCA_016192885.1 bacterium
GGGGTTTTTGTTTTCCGAAGGACATTTATCAAAAGCGTAACTTTCGGTTTATCAATTCGAATGAAATTGACCGCCCTTTTTTTGCTGTCAATGTTCCTCCCGATTTCTCTATTGGTCATAGCAGGCCTTAATTTTTCCATCGAGCACGGAAAGGTATTACTGAGCGATTCTCAACAACATTTATTGAGAGAATTAAAATGGTTGGATGAAGGGGCGCAAGAGTTTTATCGAAACAAGCTGGTCAAACTAAGGGCAATAAAAGATTTTCCCGAAATTAAAAATTTAAATCTGTCCAAAGTTAAAATAGCTTTTCAAAAAATGCACAACGAGAAAAAACTTCATCGGGCCTATCTTGTTGATATGGCCGGAAATATAGTTTTCGATCAAGACTATTTGTTTAATGAGATTGGAAGAAAGGCATTTGTAAGCGAATTGGGAAAGAATATTCTTAAAATAGCTCGGACGGCTGCTTCCCCTTCTGCATCAGAAACCTCAGAAAAGGATATTTTGGGAAGGGATTTCATTTCGCGAATTATGAACAAACGCGGAGAAATGAATTTGATTTCGTGGCCTGGGAGCGTTGACCAGGTTTACCTTTTTTTGGATTTGGTTAGGTTGAGTGAAAAGAATGAAGTTTCATCCCAAACCTTGGCTCTTATTGTTGGAATAGACAAAAAAACTCTTGATGAGGAATACCTTACTCTAATTTTAAGAGCCCTCCCGCGGTCTTCAGAAGTTACATTTTTTGCGATCGACAGGGAAGATATTACGCGATCCATTCCTGAGTTGAAACCTACTTTTAAGGCAAACCTTTTGCCGCTAATTTCGATTGCCCAAGTTCAGGAGACCCCGGAACCTGAAAAGATCAAAGAGGGGGAGAATCACAGGTTGGTTATGCTAAACCCCGGTCGAATTATCGACGGTTACTATGTTGGCGCGCACCTTGACTGGGAACAGATAATGGATTCTATTCATTTTATTTACTTCGTAGTTGCTTTCGCTCTTTTCACCAGCGTGGTTGGAGCTTTGTTTTTGGTTTTTCTCCTGGCAAAGGGTTTTTTAACCCCTGTTGATGTTTTGTCGCAAGGGACCAAAGCAATCGCGGAGGGGAATTTATCGTTGGTATTGCCGGTTTACGGCCAGGATGAATTGGGTGAACTTTCCATGGCCTTCAACAACATGACGCGACGTTTGAAAAATAGACTTAATGAGTTAACGGTTTTATACGAGCTAACTCAAAAGGCATCAACCACCCACAACCAGAGAGAAGTTTTTGACATTGCGGCAAATAATCTTTTAAGGCATTTGAACGCCCGGAGTTGTGGAATAGCTTGGATTAATGAGGGGGATGGGTTGAACAACCTCTATCTAAGCGAAGCTAAAGATGCCGAGCAATCTAAGCAAGTTCAAGAGACTGTACTAAAATCACTGAAAAAAAGGGCTTTTCACCTTGATTCCATGGAAGGAGGAAAAACCCATATCCTTGCCATTCCTCTTTTCTTTGAAGATAAAGATTTTGGCGGGCTTTACCTGCTTTTCTCGGGTTCTCCCCCGCCATTGACAATGGACGAGCGAAGCTTTATGGAGACTCTTCGCCATCATCTTTCAATCATTATTGAAAAACAGCGCCTTTTTGAGCAAGCAATTACGGACGGGTTAACGCGCCTTTATGTAAGGCGGTTTTTCCTTGTAAATCTAGAAAAAGAGCTTGCTCGTTCGAAACGTTACAAATTGGACCTTTCCATCATTCTTATCGATATCGATCATTTCAAGCATTTCAATGACTCCTATGGACACCAAGTTGGAGATATGGTTCTTAGAGAAACAGCCCAAAGAATCATTGAGAGCATACGTTCGGCCGATACACCAGGCCGTTATGGCGGTGAAGAACTTTCTATCATTCTTCCCCAAACCAATTTAAAAGATGCGCTAATTGTAGCCGAAAGAATTAAGAATAACATTGCCTTTTCCAGCTATCCTCATGACGGCAAATCTCTTAAAGTTACGGTTTCCATGGGTGTAACTACCCTTTGTGGTCGCGACCCAACGCTCAATGAATTTA
>JACPTH010000123.1 GCA_016192885.1 bacterium
AGGATGAAGAACTTCCCCGAAAGCTTACATGGATGTAAGCTTTGAGGGGTGAGACGAAGAAATCGAGATGTTTTAAAATTGAAGTTACCGGAGCAATTCGTGTGAGGAGTCAGGGGATCGAAGTGAGCTGTCAGTAAGGATTCGAGCTAAGATTTTTTTGACCGAGAGTTGCTGCTCATTAAATGAACATATCTCAGGAGGAACTTGCAAAATAATTCAGACACCACATTGGTAGCCGCAAACTTTTGGTAGCCGCAAGCTTTAGCTTGCGAAAGCTTGGTTTCGCAGGCATAAAGCCTGCGCCTACCCTGGTTACGAAGGTTTTTACTGGTTCCGACCTCTTGTAGTTAAAGGTTTACAATTTCGCATATATTTAAAGGAGAAGGAAAATGGATGCAAAAATGTGGTATTTAGCGATTGGAGGGAAGCAACAAGGCCCAATGGGTGCGGAGGATATAATTAACAAACTTCGGACAGGAGATATAAACGGAGAAACCCTTGCTTATGCATCCGAAGTAACCCAAACCTGGACCCCGATCAATCAGATCTCACAATTCGTTGGTGTTACTTTAAATGGATCGCGAGTGCCGGATATTCCTGAAGTTCCCCGTGGCCAGCTTGCCGACGAAATTGATTACCGAATTTTTGGGGACGATCTTCAATTCGTTGAAATCGAACTTGACCCAAATGAATCGGTAATTGCTGAAGCCGGGGCTATGATGTACATGGATGAGAAGATTTCCATGGATACAATTTTTGGCGATGGGGCAAAAAAGCAAGAAGACGGATTTTGGGGAGCTTTAAAGAGCGCCGGAAAGCGAATAATTACCGGCGAAAGCTTGTTTATGACCGTTTTCACGAATACAGTTCCGGAAGGGAAAAGTTCGGTCGCTTTTGGCGCTCCGTATCCGGGAAAAATAATCGTCGTGGACTTAAGAGAAGTCGGCGGAACTCTCCTTTGCCAAAAAGAAGCGTTCCTATGCGGGGCAAAAGGCGTCTCTATAGGAATTGCTTTTCAGAAAAGATTCGGCGTTGGGTTGTTTGGCGGGGAAGGGTTCATCATGCAAAAACTGGAGGGAGATGGTCTAGTTTTTTGCCACGCCGGCGGGACAATTATCTCCAAGGAATTAGCTCCAAATCAGGTCTTGAAAGTTGATACGGGCTGTATCGTCGCTTACCAACCTAGCGTAGATTTTGACATTGAAATGGCCAAGAATGTAAAAACCGCTTTGTTCGGAGGAGAAGGGCTTTTTTTTGCGACCCTTAAAGGGCCCGGTCGAGTATGGCTTCAATCCCTTCCTTTTTCTCGCCTCGCAAGTCGAATTTATTCTGCAGCAAGACAAACCGGCGGAGGCGGCAAGGATGAGGGCTCAGTTCTTGGCGGAGTATTTAACTTGATTTCCGGGGATAAATAAACTTTACAAATATGGGGAAAAAAATTTGAAACATTTATTCCTAAATTGCGTATTTACCTTAACAGATCGTTTTGGAGTCAAACAGAGTTTTTCAATTCCTGATTCAAAATTTGCTTAGCAAGGAGGTTGACACCCTGCTTGTTGCCATGCTAGTTTCAAAGGATTTTGATTTGAAGCTCGCAAATCGAGACGGAGGAAAAACTTTAAATGGGTTACCTAGCCTTAGGGTTGTTAATTCTTGGTTTCTTTGTTTTATTCGTCATTATTTCCATGCTTCCTTTCGGAGTTTGGATAAAATGCATGTCCGCCGGGGCTAATGTCGGTCCAATCGATTTAATCGCCATGCGAATTCGAAATGTCCCGACTGATTTTATCATCGATAATTTCATCAAGGGAATGAAAGGCGGATTGAGTCTTCACGTAAGTAAAATTGAAGCTCACTACCTTTCCGGAGGGAACGTGGGGAGGGTCATTGACGCGATGATTAGCGCTGCTAGAGCCCATCTTAACATGACCTTTGAAAAAGCGGCGGCAATAGATTTGGCCGGTCGCGACGTTTTAGAAGCGGTTGCAATGAGAGTTCAGCCCAGAGTGATTTCGACTCCACGAGGAATCTCCGGTATCGCCAAAAACGGCATTGAAATCATTGCGAAAGTCAAGGTTACGGTGAAAGCCAATTTAGATACCATGGTTGGAGGGGCGGGCGAAGATACGATTTTAGCGAGAATCGACGAAGGAATCATTTCCGCGATTGGTTCCGCGGAACAACATTTTGAGGTTTTAGCCGACCCCTCAAAAATTACGAAAAACATCATGAGCAAAGGCCTAGACGCAAAAACCGCTTTTGAAATTATTTCGATTGATATTGCGGATATCGATATTGGAAGAAACATAGGGGCGATTCTGCAGAATGACCAAGCGGAAGCCGATAAAAAGGTCGCGGAGGCGAATGCCGAGGGGCGCAGAAAGTTAGCGGAAGCGGCATTTCAAGAAAATGTCGCGTTGGCCCAAGAGATGAAAGCGAAAGTGGTTGAATCTGAAACTGAAATCCCGCGGGCTTTGGCTGAATCCTTCCATACCGGAAGACTTGTTCCCCCCAGAAAATCAAAGGTTCCAGAAGTTGGGTTTGGTGCGGATAATGGCTGAGATTTGCGTTTCCGTTGAGCAACTTGAACGGATGAATAAAATTCACAGACTTGAGCTAAGAAAAATACGAAAAATGAATGAAAGACAGTTTCAAACTTTCAAAAAGAATTTTTCTTTCGGACACCTTGAAAAAATTACCAAAATCGAAGCTGAAGAGCTTCTCACTTCGATGTTAACTTTAAACCTAAAAATGCAAAGCGAACTTTCTGGGAAAAAGATTGAGTGTTGAAACCGGTTTTTTATTCGGTGTTTTTTTTGTTGCTTTCATTTCCTATTTTTGGAATGGGTTCTTTGAAAATTGAAGGTTCCGTATTTAAAAAGTCGGTTTATACCTGCGTGATCCGAACCTTCGCGGAAGACTATCAATCCCGCCTTTGGGTTGGTACCTTTGGAGCCGGGTTGTGGGTAAAAGATGGGAAAGGTTGGCGAAAATTCGGAAAATCTCCCAGTGCCCTCCCTGATGAAAGAATCAGTAAAATTGTTGTACACAAGAATGAGCTTTTTATCGCAACGGCTGGGGGCGGAATATGTTCCCTAAATCTTTCTGACCTTTCCTGGAAACAAATTAAAATCCATACCGATTTATCCAATGACGAAAAGACATTAAATGTTCGCCATTTTCATGCCCTCGGTTTTTTGGGGGAAAGGCAAATGTTGTTGGGCGCCGTTGGAGAAGGGCTTTTTTATTTTAACGGAGAAAAGTGGTCCCATTTCACCGATGCCGGTGACCTTCCCAATAATTGGGTGAATGACGTAATGATTGCTTCCAATGGAGCTTGGGTAGCCACATTTGGGGGTATCGCCTTTTTCTCGAATGGC
>JACPTH010000257.1 GCA_016192885.1 bacterium
AGTTTAACTTTTGCGTCAAAAAAACTTGAAATTAATGGTTTTAAAAGGGGATAGTGAGTACAAGCCAGGATAAGAACGTCAATGGTCAATTCGCGGAATTCTTCCAAATACATTTCGATAGCAAGTTTTGTAATCTTGGATTCAAGCAAATTCTCTTCAACGAGGGGAACGAGAAGAGGACAGGGTTTCGGGAAAATCAGGCAATCACTTTTCAAGCGTTTAAGTTTTCCTTGGTAGGTTTCCGATCTGATAGTCGCTAAGGTTCCGATTATGCCAATTCGAAAGAGGGAGCTTTGTTTTAGAGACGCTCTAACGCCAGGGTCTATTACTCCGACTATTGGAATAGAGGTTTGGCGTTTTAAAAAATCAAGAGCCAGGGAAGAAGCGGTATTGCACGCAACGACAATTAATTTTACCTTCATTTCCTCAAGAAATCGGGTTATTTCAAGGCAAAAGCGCCTAATGACCGGAATCGATTTATTTCCGTATGGAACCCTGGCGGTATCGCCGAAGTAAATCAAATCTTCATGTGGAAGGAGAGCATGAAGTTCTTTAACTACGGTAAGCCCGCCAACGCCTGAGTCGAAAATTCCTATAGGGAAATCATTCATTCAAGTGTTCCCGAAGCGGTAGTCTTTTCAGGACGCGGGTTTGGTTGAGCTTTACTAGTTTGCAATCGCCCTTCAAGGATTTCTTTTCGCAGGGAACCAAGTTTGGAAATGAGTTCGTCCCCAATTTGTTGTCGGCTGAATTGGAAATCGGTGAGATCTATCGCGTTATCAACCATTCCATAGCTTCTTTTTACAAAAGTCGGTTTTTTTCCTTCTGAAAGCGTTTTCACGACATCCTCAACGACTTGGTCGACTTTTTTTAGCATACTGGTGAGAACCAAACCAGGGGCCATTGAATCCTGGTTCATGTCAACTCCTATTACCAGCTTCTTAGCGTCTCCCGCAGCGGAAATTACGCCTAAGCCGGATGCTCCGGCCGCGTGAAAGATTACATCCGAACCTTCATTATAAAGCTGAGTGGCAATTTTGCGAGCGGTTTCCGGATCGTTAAAACCCGAAAAAGTTTCGCTTACATAATGGGAGACGACCATTGTGTCGCTCGCGGCTTCCATGGCGCCGTTATAATAACCATTAAAAAACCGTAAAATCGTCTCATTTTTTATACCTCCCACGAATCCAATTTTTTTCGTCTTTGACATTTTTGCCGCAAGGAAGCCGCACAAGAAACTTCCCTCGTCTTCGCGAAATGAAATCCCGCGTACATTTCCCTCTTCCATCGAAGAATCAATCACGAAGAAAGGCAAATTCGGTCTTTCCTTGGAAATTGTTTTTATTGCCTTATAAAAGGCGGTTCCTACGGCAATTATCGCGTCAAAGTTCTGTTGGGTAAAAAACCGCAAGGAAGCCTCCGGATCACTCATGGTAGAGGGTTCAATTAGAACCGGATCGATTCCGAATTTTCTTTCCGCGGATTTGATGCCCGCGTAGGCAAGGTCGTTAAAACCTTTGTCATCAAGCCCTCTTGGAGTTATCATCAACCCGATTCGTAGTTTCTTTTCGGTCGATGGTTTCCCTTTTTCATTTCCGCATCCAGTTGAAAAAAGGGTGAAAGCAATAGAAATAAAAAATACTAAAAGTCTGCTTCCATGGGTGGAGTTTTTTTTAGTTGATTTTTGGCGTTCCATTCAAATGCTTCCTTTTCAAGTTCCTCGGCAAATTCTGGGCCTACTTTTGCTAAATACGCCTGCCTAACTATATCTTTGGGGCTTTCGAACCTTGCCCTTAAATTTCCGGCAAATTTTTGAAGGTAGTTTTTTACATATCTAAAGCGGCGTTTTAATTCTGATAACTCGGGGGCGGGGGCGTCTTGCCACGGTGTTCCCCATTTTGGAACAAATCCGGAAAATGAAACAACCAAACTTGCTAAACGCCCTTTCTCAATGTCTTTAACTTTTTCGATTAAGGACAACGTTTCATCAAGATCCTCAAAGGTTTCTGAAGGAACACCGAGCATAAAGTACAACTTGATACTGGAGAAACCCTGAAAGACAATTTTCTCAAGAGTATCAAAAAAGAATTCATGCTGCAACACCTTTCCCATCTCTTTTCCGAGGCGGATGCTCCCGGTTTCAGGGGCCAGGGTCAGCCCTGTAACTCCGCAGGCACGCAATAGTTCAAGATTTTTTACGGTCAATTTTTCCCATTTGGCGGAAGAATTCCTAAGGCGGATTTTTTGTTGCGCCAAAAATTCAAGAATGGAAGTAATTTCCGGGTGATCAAACAACGAAGGAGCGACAAGCCCCCACTCGGAAAATTGAGGGTGATTCTCAAAGTGTTCCATGAGTTTTAACATCGAAACGGCCCTTGGGGGAAAATAAATTTTCCTTGCCAGGCAAAATGAGCAAGCGCGCGGACAACCTCGCATCACCTCAATAAGGGCGGCGCCTCCAAATATGTTTTGTGACGAAACGATATGTGAAAATGCGGGGTCCGATGAGACATCATGGACTTTTACGATCGGGTTGGGAGAAAAAGTTTGCGATGGCACCCACACTCCCGGTAAGTCCGCGACAAGGTCCGGACTCAAACCGTTTTTCATGAACCTGCTCAACATTTCGAAAAGGATTGGTTCGGCTTCGCCGGTAACTAATATGTCGAAAACCCTGCTTAAAGCCCTTGGGTTTGAGGCAACCGCGGCTCCACCGGCTAAAAGAAGCGGGAGCCTCGATTTTCTTTTCTCCGCATTTATGGGAATTCCTAGGGCCGAAAACAGCGCGGGAAATTTATCAAAACTATCTTCGAAACTCAAGGAAAATGCCAAAATGTGGAAATCTCCGAGCGGGCGGTGCGTCTCAAAGGAATAATATGGCGGCGGAAACGGAATACCATCTTCGAGCGGGAAGAAAAAGCGTTCCACGCCAATTCCGGGGAAAAGGCTCATGCTTTTGTGAACGGTAAGAAAGCCGAGATTCGACATCCCGAGAGCATAGGGCCCCAAAAAAATCAGGGCAATGTTTAGCTGTCCGGAAGCGGATAAATCAATTTCTCTAGTTTCAGTGGAACAAAGTCTTCTCGCGGATTCCTCAAATTCCCAACGGTGCTTAAGACCCATTAAACAGCGCTAAAGTCAAAGAAAAAAGGACACTGTAGCAAAATAGCAGCCGATTTTTGATTGCAAAATCATTTTGAAAAAAGCGTAAATAGTCACTGAAATGAATTTGGGTTCGAAGAAAAAACTTGGCATAAAGCGCTTAGCAAACAAACGCTCCGCGCTTTATGCCCGAAAAAATCTTTCTATTTCAGACCTGAAAAGTTCCTTTGCCTTCTTTCAAGCTACCGGCGTTTTCTTAAGAAAGCGGGAATTTCTCGATCATCTACCGCAACAGGAATTTGAACGGGTTCAATCGATTTGCTTACGGTGCGCAGCTCTTCAATGATGCGCTTTTTCGTATCAATAGCAGCTCGAATTTCTTCGCCAAACCCGGTGGCAATAACAGTGACTTTAAGAGTATCTTTTAGATCATCGCAGATAACCGCGACAATAATAATATGCGCATCTTCATCAGCGGTTTCTTGAATTATTGAGCAAGCTTTATTTACCTCATGGATTCCCAAATCAGGCCCACCGGTGATGTTTAACAATACCCCTTTAGCCCCTTGGATGGTTGATTCGAGAAGCGGACTGCTAATGGCAGCTTGAGCGGCGGTCACCGCCCTGTTTTCGCCTGAGCCGATTCCGATTCCCATTAATGCTGATCCGGCTTGAGTCATAATGGTCTTTACGTCTGCGAAATCAGTGTTTATCAAGCCTGGTACGATGATAATATCAGAAATTCCCTGAACTCCTTGTCGAAGCACATCATCAGCAAAATTGAACGCTTCGATCATAGAAATGTTTTCTTTGGAAACTTCAAGTAACTTATCGTTTGGGATTACGATTATTGCGTCCACACGTTC
>JACPTH010000168.1 GCA_016192885.1 bacterium
CGTTGGGCAAGATGGCCAAGGAGGGTGGCGCGTTTCGCCCCAAAATTCAGGTAGACGGACAAACAAAAGAATCGGATGATTTCTACGTAATCGGGAAGGGTATGATCGTTGTTTCTGGAAACATCTATCTCAACTGCAATATAAAAGTTGTAGATTATGAGAACGCTGAAACGGAAACAAAAGAGAGGACAGTATTCACGTTAATGGCCAGAAAAGGTGGTTTGGTTATTTGTAACACCCAAATGCCTAGTTTTTGCACTCTTGAAGGTTCTCTGTACACAGATAAGGGAATATTTATCAAAAGGGGCGCATCTCTCCATATCTTCGGAAATTGGGTGACCAACCTATTCAACAAACCTTCAATGGCTGGAACGGTTGTAATCGATTATGTTTCATCTAGGGTTCGCAATTCGCTGGGTTCAATCCACCCCGAAAGAGGGAAGTTGGACCCTCGGCGGTATCATGTAAGTCTAAGCCCCACTTGGGCATCCTGGAGAGCTTATTAATATCATGCGCTTGAAGCTTCTGAATTTACGATTAAACAAAAAAAGCGGAGTGACCTTGCTTGAAATCGTTATAGCCTCGGCAATCATCGTTATCGCGTTCATTCCAATCATGACCCTGATAAGCACGGGCTCTAAAAGCACCGCCAAGAGCGGAAATCTTTCGAAGGCGACAAGGCTTGTACAAGAATTGATCGAGGAATGCCGTCACGTTTCCTTCAAGGAATATCCCTTGAAAAGCATCGATGAATTCCGGGATTTGAATAAAAAATCCCTAAAGGATTTTTTGTTTTCCGCGAATCTACGGTTTTGCAAGAATGATCTAAAGCAAATTAAAGAGGTTTGGCTGGAAGCTGAGATTCAATGGCGTGACATTGGACGCACAGATGGTGAAAATACCGCAAATAACGAATTAAGAGTTGTACGCGCCGGAAACGGAATTTGCAATCCTTTCTCAAAGTGAGAGAAATGAACATATGAAAAAAATTAGGGGATACACGCTCACGGAAGTTATCATAGCGGTTCTTTTATGCTCGTTTGTAATGGGCGTAATTTATCGAATTTGGTCCCAATCTCGGCGGGAAATCTCTCGATCTACTACCCGGCAAATTCTTCAGAAGGAGATCCGTACCATCGCTGATATGATGGTTAATGACCTAAAGGCGGTAAAGGCGAAATCGTTAAAAATCGAGACTGAAGAAATTTCGGGGCAACAATGCGTAAAAAAAATCGGCTTGGAAAAATTTGTTGAAGAGAAGGAATCAACGGTCGCCCGCGAATCGGTTGAAAAAATAGTATATGAGTTTGCCGCTCCCCTTCTGCAACGATATGCGGAAATGAAAGATTCATCCGGGGCTAAATTGATGAAGATTTTATCGGATAAAATCGAATTTGTTGAGTTAGGCCCCGGAATCCCTGATGAAGACAAAGCCTCAAACGCGTCCATTCCGGGAAGCGAGAAGAAAGCATGTTTAATGCTTGTACTTGCCGGGAAAATGAAAGTACCCGGAACCGCTATCGAAGAATTTCATATCGAACGCACTTCGGTAGTTATGCGAGATGAGTTTTACCAGGCTTTAAACCCCGCATATCGTTCCAATTTTGATTTGGCCGGCATATCTTTAGAATCCGTTATAGTTAGCGATAAGGAATTCGATCACCTATTTAAGCCGGGTGCGGCACTTACCGCGGAAAATCTTAAAATACTTTCTGATAAAGATCTTGAAGGGTGTAAACAAACTCAAACAGATAACCTAAAAGTAATTTGTGAAAATATTGAAAGAGTCAATAAAGATATTTCGGATGGCACCCCGTCCGGAGGTTTTTTTTCTTCAAGCTATGACTGGATTAAATCAGTAGTTGGGGCAGAACAATCCTTTATGGGAGAAGCTAAAGATTTTGGGAATGCCCTTAAAGGGGCGAAGGATATACCAACGATGAAGCAAACGCTAGATGGCTTTAGGAGCAAATTAGCGAAGAAAGAAAAGGAGATTATCGGAAAAGTCTATGGAGAATGTAAAAATGATATCGAAAAAGAGCTAGTAGCAAAAGTTTTACAAGCGAAGATACAAGACCGGCAAATGTGGCTGATGAATGCCCAAAACTCCGGTGCGACCAACGCAGATCTAAATATACTTAAAATGAGTAAGGTTAGACCGAAAGGAGAAACGGAATCCCAGGAAGAATTTGAAGCCCGCCAAGCCAAAGCTGAACAATTCAAAGAAATATATTACAAAATTGACCTTAGAAAAATCATTGCGCCTGAAAATAAAAATGCCGGGAGCGAGCTAGCCAATAATGTAAAATTAGGTTCCGAATCGGATGATTATAGAGCTTTTGAAGGATCCTCAAGATTATTTTCACTTTCCGAATCGAAAATAACCCTTTTGGAGTCTAAACAAACCACTGAAAATAATCTTAAACTTATAAATGATGAGCAGGGACGCCGCACCTCAACGAAATAAAATTTTACTGCGGATTTTTTGAACTCGCAATATTATCTGCCTTTTGGTTTTTGAATTTCCTTTTCAAGCTGTTCCAGCGAATACCGAAAACCCATTCTCAGCGGCTTATCACTTCCCTTTTCTAAGGGCCAAATGCTTTGAATTCCGTTGACAAGTTGCAGAGTTCCCTTATCGTCTCTTTTCAGGAAAAGAATGGTTCGTTCGCCCTTTTCAGGAAAAGCGACCTCATCTTCCCTCCATTTCCCTTGAAAGTCCTGAGTAATGAACTCCAAGGGCTTGTCCGCCGGCCATTCTCCCTTTAATATTCTCTCAATCGATAAAATGTTCCTTAATTCAAATGTCTTCTCATCGTTTTTTGCTGCCGGGGTTATGTCTGTAACCTTGGCAATGACAATCACATCTGAGTTGGTTACCAATTCAGGAAAAGGTAATGTTTGAATCATCGTGAACCCGGTTGTGGAAATAACAATTCCGAAAACTACAAAACAAATGACCTTTAGCATTCTAATACTCCTTTCCCCTCATAATCTTCTGCTTGATGAAATTGTAACGCTTAGGATCGGAAGATTTCATTTGGGTTCCATGCAAGTAGTATTCTTTTACGGATTCGGACATATCTTCGTACGGGTTTGTATTTCCATAATCGCTTACTGAAGAAGTCTTCGGTGAAGATTCGCCATTCCAAAACTGACGTTTCCAATCTTCCATTGCGCCGCTATTTTTATCCTGCCAGGCATGGGTCATTTCGTGAACTAGAGTTCCTCTTGGGTCAGAAATACCTGAAACAAGAACGATGTATTTTCTATTTGGAATCAGTAATTCTTGAAGAAGCTTTTAAAACCGTTGTTGCATTGCGAAAGGAATCCGGAAGAGTCGCCAGAACGGAAGAAATGGTCTGCAATTGATCGATTCGCCATGTACCCGCAGCAATGTTCAATGTTCCACCGTCGCGAAGCGGGTTTGTTTCTCCAACGGAATTTAATAATCTTATGCCGTACTTCTGCTGAATATCAAACTTGAGTTTCTCATCCGGCTTTTGTGCTTTATCTGCAGGCTTATTAGACCCGCTTACAGGTCGCCGGCCCGAAGTCTGATTTTCAAAAACGGGTGTCTCCTCAAACGGATTTGGGGAAATAACGCCCGCACGCTTATTTGCAGGAGTTTTCTCGATACCTTGTTTGCCCTGGCCGCCCTTGGAAGTGCCGCCTGTTGGCTCCGGTGGCGTAATTTGGGGAATGTTTGGCGGTGCATCAGGGGCCGAGCTTCCTTTGGAGCTACTACTCTTTCCTCCAAGCCCCTTAAAAACCTTTTGGACAATTTCAGAAACCGATGATCCCACTTCACAACCAGAAAAAGTGATGATCATTACCCCCATTAAACACAAAAACGAGGTTGATTTAACGATTCTGAAAATTCTCATGATACTCTCCTCATTTTAACCCAACACAATTCAAGAAAATCTATCGAAAATCGAGGGAAAAAATTATCTCCTCATTTAGACCCGCTACTTCCCGGAATCAAAATACCA
>JACPTH010000169.1 GCA_016192885.1 bacterium
TCGTTGAAAAATTTAATAAACCGGACCCTTCCCGGCGAATGGGTAATTCTTGGGCTTGACCGCTAGGAGGCTGGAGTACCACCTTGGAAAGGCCTTTTTCACGAAGGACAACTGAAACAGGGATCCCGGGCAAAAGAGAGTCACATCCCAATCCGTGCTTACCGAGCATTCCCAAAACAACCTGGTGCAAAAAGGGCAAAAGAGTCGGTTTTAAGGGCCAATCCGACCATTGTGTATCTGCGGTAAAGGAAATCAACATTACACGACCTTCTCCTCTACGCTCCTCAATGATTGCCGGAAGGCCATGACTCAAGCGACCAAGAACGAAAGCGGAGTTATTCGCTTCCATTTGATAGAATTCAAAGATCCTAACTTTCCCCGGGTCACCGTTTCCTTCTTGGTTAAACAGCTTAAAAGCCGGATGGCCAAGATCTAGGTCGGTAAGTTGATAACCAACGGCCTTGCTGACCGAGTTTCCTATTCGCTTCACAAGCCTTGCAGGAAGCAGATAACTACCTCCAAGGTTATCGATTAAGTGCAAATTGTACCAATTTGGGTCGACTCCCGGACCTAAAAAAACCACTAAATTTCCGCCCGATAAAACGTAATGCGAAAGTTCAGCGGTCAAGGAATCCCACCGCCAAATGTCGAACATTATCTTGAGGAAGGCAATCATCATCAAGAGTTGCTCGAACATGGCTTATTCCCTCGGCAGGAAAGGAAAGAGTAAATGGAAACCGCTTTACTTCTTCCGCCTCAAGAGAAATGGACATTTCTTGCTTTTTAATTCCATCGACAAATAATGACATTTTCGATTTTTGCGGACGATTTCCAAAATTTGTTACAACAGCGGTAATCGGAGCCAAACGCCCTTTAAGAACCAACGTGGTATCAAGGGAAAGAGCCGTTAGTGATAGATTTGGAGGGCCTACATTTCCTACCGGAATTAAGACTAAATCAATCTTTGGATCAATTCTAGAAACATCGTAGGAATCCAGAAACGGTTTCCAGGAACTTGTGGTAACGTCGGTAATCAAATACACGCTTCGCTTGTACGAATGCGCGGAAGAAATCAGCGCTAATGCCGAAC
>JACPTH010000170.1 GCA_016192885.1 bacterium
TTTTTTGACGAAATATAATCGACCGAATCCTTGACTGTTTTCAGTTTTTCCGCATCTTCATCGGAAATTTCAATGCCAAAATGTTCCTCGAAAGCCATGACCAATTCAACCGTATCAAGGCTATCAGCGCCGAGATCCTCAACAAAGCTTGCTTCCGGGGTAACCTGCTTCTCGTCGACGCCAAGTTGGTCAACGATGATTTTCTTTACCTCTTCAAAATGGTTGCTCACGCGAATTCCTCCTGAGTGATGGGTTAAAGTACCAATGACGCATTTTTTGAAACTTTAGCAAACCGTTCATTTTGGGAATTTCCCAAAACAAACCAAAAAAGAATTATACCATGACCATGCCACCATCAACCGTTAAAACTTGCCCTGTGATGTAACTTGATTTCTCAGAAACTAAAAAAGATACAACATTAGCCACATCCCGTTGTAAACCAAGACGCGCCATAGGAATTAAAGAAAGCATTTGGTCTTTCACTTTTTCGGCTAGAACATCGGTCATTTCAGATTTAATAAAACCTGGTGCAACGGCATTTGCCCGAATTCCCTTGGCGGCAAATTCTTTTGCTATGCTTTTGGTAAAAGCAATTATACCCGCTTTGCTGGCGGCATAATTAGCTTGACCGGCATTTCCGATGAGGCCTATAACCGAAGCGATGCTTACGATATTCCCGCTTTTCTGCTTTAACATTTGCTTGCAAGAAGCGCGCGTTACCAGAAAAGTCCCTTTTAAGTTAACGTTTATCACCGCATCCCATTGATCTTCCTTCATTCGAAGGAGAAGGGCATCTTTAGTGATTCCGGCGTTATTAACAAGAACATCTAGTTTTCCAAATTTTTTTACAGTTTCATCGATTAAACGCTCGGCTTCTTCTAATTTCGAAATGTCTGCCGAAATCGCCCAAACCGACCTGTCAACATTTTCGAACTCTTTTTTGGCGATTTCTAAGCCGTCGGCATTTATATCCGAAAGGACAATGTCGAATCCATCATCACAAAGAACTTTTGAAATTTCAAGCCCGATCCCACGGGCGGCACCCGTAACTAGAGCCACTTTTCGGGAATTTGGAAAGTCGCTTTTAGCAATCATTGTTTCCGGCATTCTACTTATCATCGCTCCTCACAAAAACTCCGCGCTTTTAAAACAAAGAAAATCTATAGCTCGAAATCTATTGATTCGTCAAGAAAAAAAGAACAGTTCAAAGAAATTGCATTTCAATTCGTCTTTGCCGAACAAGAAATTGTACTTATCAATTTCGAGAGAGTTTCGCAATCATAAATTTGGCTTAACCTCGCTTCCGGAACAATTTTTTTCAACAAACCGGTAAGAATGCGCCCCTGACCGCACTCGACAAAATGATTGTACCCATCGTTGAACATGGCAAGAACACTCTCCGTCCAACGAACCGTGCCCGTAAGCTGGGAAAGAAGCTTTTCCTTTATTTCTTCAGCCTTAATGGTAGGCAATGCATCAACATTCATGTAAATCGATAAGGTTGTTTCGGTCAAGGTGAAGAACCGCAGCCATGGAACCGATCCCTGACGGGCAGGATGCCTCCATCGCTTTCGCTCGCTCGGAAACCAACAAAAGCAAATCTTCATAAGAAGCGACTTTTGCGGCATAAAGAGCCACATATTCTCCGACACTGTGACCGGCGACCGCTCCGAAGGGAAAACCATTCAGTCTTAAAGCTTCAACGTTAAGAGCTGAGGCGAAAAAAATTGCGGGTTGAGTGTTAATCGTCTCTTTCAATGAAGTCTCAGGCCCGTGAAAACAAAGCGACGCGAGCGGTCGAGCAAGAATACGGTCGGTTGCTTCAGCAAGCTCGGAGGCCCAAGAATAAGTCTTTACCATGTCATGACCCATTCCTACCGATTGGGACCCCTGCCCGGGAAAAACAAGCGCGTTCACGCCTCAAGTTCCTTTGCATTTTGAGAATGTTGGGAAGGAATTATTGAGGATATCCTGGAAAACGCCTTACGAAAGCTTCTTTCAAAGCCTTCAAAAATTTCCACTACCGATTCTTCCTTTTCTAAAAGACCGCAAATTTGCCCGGCCATAACCGAACCGTTTACTACATCGCCGTCAAAAACCGCTTTTTTCAA
>JACPTH010000258.1 GCA_016192885.1 bacterium
ATGGATGGGCGGAACCAAGTTAATTATGGATTGAACTCGGTTGAATTAAATCTTGCCTCCCTAGCCACATTATATGAAGAAAAAAGATATGGCGACGTGATAGAAAAGTTGAGGGGTTTTCCTTGCGATCGACCCGAGTATATTCCTGCGCTTCTTTTGATGGCCAAGGCACATCTTGAAATGAAGGAATTCAAGGAATCCGAAAAAAGCATTGACAAAGCGTTGCGAATGGATCCTTCCAACCCTAACGCAGTTTCCTTCAAAAGAACTTTTCTTGAAGTCAAATTTAAGGCTCTCATTAAAGGCGGTACTGAATTTCTAAAAAAAGGGTTAGAATTGGGCGCATTCCTTGGTCAATCACACTTCGAAAAAGCCGTTCTTTGCCTGGAACAAGCTTTGGAGATTTCCCCCAAAGACCCTGTTTTGCTTGACCATGTGTATACGGCATACCAGTTCTTGGGGCTTCGAAAGAAAGCAAGCGAAACTCGTTCGCTTCTATATTCCGTCGACCCTAATTTTAAAACTATGTTCGACGGTTTGAAGACGCAGGGGCTTTGCTTTTTGGCGGGATATGCTTACCAGGAAAATGAGGCGGCAATTTCAGATTTTAAGGCGTTTCGAAGGAAGATTTTGTTGCCTTCTCTTTTGGGAAGGAGACTAGTCACCCTTTACGCGAGATGGTCACCAATGTGCGTTCAAATTGCGAAACAATTTGGCATTTCTCCGCGAACCATGCGCTTTCTTCTTTCGCCTTTCCGATTTATGGCATCCAAGTTCGCAGCCGGATCTGTAACAGCTCAATAAATAGGGGCAATGGCCGAAGAATTAACGGCAATCTTCGTCCCAAAACAAATCAAAAATCAGCAATCAGCAATCAAAAATTCCCCAGAGTTCAGGAGTCAGGAGATAGAATGAATGAAAATGGAATTTCCAAACGATGCTTGGGGAATAACAAGCACAATTCCCGTTGAGGTTCCGTTTTCTGTCAACCAAAAAATTCTGGATTTAAACAATTTATTCGTTAATTCAGATTCTCCCATGCAGTATATTAGGGTCGCGGAAGCTCATGGTTTCCCTAGAACCTGTTGCGCTTGGATAAAGGGAATTTACGGTTTTATCCGTTCTTTCGGAGTAAAACGCGTTATTTTTGTAACCGGAGGAGATTGTTCAAACACGCATTCTTTAATGGAAACCCTTTCGTCGGAATTGGAGGAAATTCGAACGTTTTCTTACCCTTACCCGCGTTCGTTAAATCTTCTTGATGCTGAAATAAGCCGATTTTGCGCTTCTTTTTCTACAACGCGGGCATTGGCGGAGGCAAGCGGAAAAACCCTTGAACCTATCCGGACCGCGCTTTCCGAATTAGACCAACTTACCTGGAAAGATGGCTTGGTTAGCGGTTTTGAGAATTTCAAATGGTTGGTGTCAAGCTCGGATTTTATGGGGAATCCTTCAATATTTTTTTCGAACCTCAATCAATTTCTTGATTTAGCAAGAAATCGAAAAAAAAGTTTCAATAAGGCGATTAAGATTGGTTTACTTGGAATTCCGCCGATTCAAGCTGATTTAATAAACATTATTGAAGACCGCGGAGTTCAAGTAGTTTATAATGAAATTCCGCATCAATTCGCTATGACCGGCAAAGAGAAAGATTTGCCCTCGCGATATAACGCTTACCCTTATCCATATGGGGTTTGGGCGCGCCTTGAAAAGATAAAGGAAGAAGTCTCAGAGATTTCCAAGGGTAATTTACTTGCATGGCCCTCATACAGAAATTATTTTTTTTACGGTTTTTTCGCTTTTTTCTTTTTGATTTCCACACACCCGGTTGAGTTGTTTGCCCAAAAAGGCGAAATCTTATCGACTTTGGCCGGTGTTGACAACGAGATTGTAAGAATAGGGCTTTTTGCGGAGTCGGAGATTTCCACCGTCCGAATCAGCGCAATTAAAGGAACCTGGACCGTCACCTTCCAACAATTCCCATCTTCCAACACTAGCGAACCTTTATTTTCCCAGGATACTGTTTTCCAAATCCCGGAGGGAGAAGATGTGGCATTAGATGGTTCGTCAAAAGGTTTCTGGGGAATTACCTCACTTGGAAAAGAGCTAAGGGGAGGATATTTTAAAGGTTTTTTTTCCGGAGGAGAGCTTTTAGAAATCGAAATCCCCCACCAGCCAATTCGAATTTTCGGTGGAACATTAGAGGTAATTAAAAAGGAGGCTTTTCTATCTTTTGTTAACATCGTTCCATTGAGAACCTTTTTAATTTCGACGGTTTCTAACGGTATTCCTAGTTCGGAATTGGAAGCAATTAAGAGCCAAGTCGTTGTTTCGCGAACTTTCTCAAAATATGCCATGGGCTCCGGACGCCATGCGTCCGATTCATTTGATTTATGCGATAAATCCCATTGCCTTGGGTATTTCGGGGAAGTAAATTTTCGCGAACTAGTTGAGTTAATGGTAGATGCGGTTAAAGATAAAGTAATGACTTTCAAAGGAAAAGTTTTTTTCCCTTTTTTTCAAAATATCTGCGGCGGAAAAATTTCTGCCCCAAAAGATATTTTGGGCCTTGAAAATGAAGCCCATAAACAAATTGAAGACCGCCTGACGCCGCTTGGACCCGAAAATTGCTTTCATAGCCCATCTTTTAGCTGGCGATTGGAGTTAACTCCCGAGAAAGTATCGGATTTCCTTGAGTTTTCTTTCGCCCAAGGCGCTTCCGGTGTTTACTTGAAATGGGACCCAACTCGCATTGATCCGACGGGCCGAATTACCCAAATTGATTTAACCGGCAAAAGAAAAAAAACCGTTTCCGGGGTTGATTTTTTCGAAAAATTGAAGGAGTATTTTGGGGAAAACGCTTTCAAAAGCCTTAGAATAAAAATCCAACCCATGAGACAAGGAATTTTATTTTACGGAAACGGAGCCGGTTTAGGTATGGGCTTGTGTCAAATGGGTGCGGACGGGCTCGCGAAAAAGGGTTTCGATTTTCTAAAGGTTTTGTCGTTTTACTATCCTGAAATGGATGGAGCGATTAAAATTGAAAACTCCGCATATTCAAGCAAAGGAAGAAAAGGGATTAAAGATGACTTTGAGTTGGAAGAAGTGAAACAAAAAGTTCGGCATGAAAAATCCGCCCAGAAAAAAAATAAAACCGCTTCGGATACGTTTAAATTTAAACCTTTAAAGTAACTATGTTAAGAATCCATCAATACTTTGAAACGGCCATAGCCAGAAAAGCTTCGGATCTTCATTTGAAAGTAGGAAGTCCTCCAACCCTAAGAATCGGAGGAAGATTAACTCAGCTGGTTGAAGAGCCTCTTTCTCACCAGGAAATGCCGAACCTTTTTTTACCTCTTCTAAATTCAAAAATGCAGGAAAACCTCTATACTAAATTTGAAGCAAACTTTATGGTAAATTACAAAAACATTTTTCGGGTTAGAATCTGCATTTACTTTCAAAGAGGCTGTTTTTCAGGAGCTTTTCGCTTTATACCATCCAAAATCCCAAGCATTGAACAGCTGAAACTCCCTCCGCGCCTGAAGGAAATTTCTCTGCTTCCCAGAGGCTTGTTTTTAGTTACCGGCCCGGCAAACTCCGGAAAAAGCCACACTCTGGCCGCTATGGTTCACGAAATAAATAAAAACAATTCACGGCACGTCATAACGATTGAAGATCCCATTGAGTTTATCCATAAATCAAAGCGATCTATTTTTACTCAACGCGAAATCGGGATCACCACCCACAATTACCAACAGGCGTTAGTTCACGCTTTAAGGGAAGACCCTGACGTAATTCTGGTCGGGGAAATGCGAGACCTTGACACGATTGAAATGGCAATGACGGCCGCTGAAACGGGGCACCTTGTTCTTTCCACGCTTCACACGGTAGGTGCGGCGCAAACCGTCGATCGAATAATTAACGTTTTTCCGGGACATAAGCAGGAGGAGATTCGTTCTCAACTTTCCTTGTCGCTAATCGGGCTCATTTCTCAAATTCTTCTACCCGGTAAGAACAAAGTCGATCGTTTTATGGCCTACGAATTAATGATATTGAATTCCGCCATGCGAAATCTTATTCGCGAAAAGAAGACAAATCAACTCAAGTCAATACTTCTTTTGTCTCGAAAGGAAGGATGCGTAACTTTACGAGACAGTTTGGCCGATTTGGTGAGAGATGATCGTGTCGATGCGAAATTGGTGAATTCTCTGATGAAGGAAATCACGGAATGAGCATGAAAGACGAAATTGAACCATTCAGGCTGGTAAAGGCCGCTCGAAGACTACTTCAACCCGCCATTTCGCAGATTACG
>JACPTH010000171.1 GCA_016192885.1 bacterium
CAATCATTGTACCGTTCCGTGTACTTTGCAAATTATTACGCCCGAGGCGGTCAAATCTTCTGTCGCGCCGTATTCGCAATTCATATCAGGTTTGGGAATATGGTTTTTCAAATACCCTCCGGAAACAAGCAGCCCTTCAACATTAGGGTTCATGGTTTTTTGTTGGGCGCTATAGTCCATGTTGTACATTTCAATCGCGCCGAGGATTACCCTCATATTCGCGTAACAAGCTTTTTCACGACTCTGCTGGCGGTAACACTTTTTAAAATTGGGAATCGCCATTGCAGCGCAGATCAAAATAATTGCAATAACGATCATTAGTTCAAGAAAGGTAAATTCGGGACCTTTTTTCGCAATCGGTTGGGGAGGTTCCCTCAAATAAAAAGCCTGGTCAAAGTTTGGCGGGGGCGGGTTTACTTCCGACCTGGTTTGTTTGAGATTCGGGGAAGCTTTTTCAAGATTCGCCGGTTTCGCTGGTTCCGCAGCGAGCGCATGAATTTCAACCGATTCATGAGTTCTTGATTCGCTGGAGGAGTTTTCTAATAGCCTAGAGCCGCAGTTTCGGCATAATTTCTGGCCGGAAATAATCTGAAAACCGCATTGCGGACATTTAATTTCACCGAGCAATTTATATCCCCTAAACCAATTTTTCCTTGACACCGACTCATATTTATTCTAGCTTTTTCCAAAGCATAATGTCCATATGAAATCTTATCCCCGCCTCGATTTTCATGTTCATCTCGCTGGGCTCGGAAACAACGGAACGCGCAATTTTATTTCTTCCGGAACTCTTCGTTCGCTTTTGTTTGTTATTCTTCGAATGCAACTTGGAATTCTTTCGTCTCACCGAAAAAACCGCTTTGATGCTGATTATGCCCGAAAACTTCTTACGGATTTCACCCGCGCCCAAAGCGCGGGATTTCTCGATGGGTTATTGGTTTTCGCTCACGACCAAGTTTTCATGGATGATGGAAGTGTTTCCGGTTGTCAGGAGTTATTTGTTCCAAATTCGTACGTTTTTCTTTTTTGTGAGCGCCATCGATCGCAAGGATTGTTTCTTCCGGTCATGTCGGTTCATCCGTACCGGCTTCATGCCCGGAAACAAACCGAGTACTGGATACAAAAGGGAGCAGCCGCAATGAAATGGCTCCCGAATTCTCAGAATATAGATCCTGGAGACAAGCGATCCGAAGCCATTTTCGAGATTCTAGAGCACTTTAAGATTCCATTGATTGTTCATTCGGGTGGTGAACATACAGTAACGAATATTCGCCCTAAATTTGGGGACCCGCGCTTATTTCGACGCGCCCTTAGACGAGGGTGCAACGTGATTTTCGCGCATTGCGGGACATCGAGCGGGTTTCTTGATTTCAATTGGCTCAATGATTTCGCGGCGCTAGTAAAGGAGTTTCCGAACGCATGGGGAGACACTTCCGCGCTATGTTCGCTTGGAAGAACGAGATGGATTGGAGGGTTATTGAGCGATTCGGATGTTGCGGTTAAGCTTATTCACGGGAGCGATTATCCGATTCCGCCGATATGCCTTCCTTTTTTTCGAAATGGACCTGGCTTTAAAAAAGCGCTTGAACTGCAGGCTGTTTCCAGCCTATTCGCGAGAGATGTGGCCATCAAGCGGGAGTGGGGATTTCCTGAATCGCATTTTTCAAAAGGTTGGGAGCTAATTCCCGAAAGCGCAAAAAAAGGCATCGTTGCCGGCAATTGGAAGAAATCGAAACCCTCAAATTTCTGAGATGCAAAAATGCTGCGACCGAATTTAATTTTGCTGTTTCCGAACGTTTACGAATTTTCTGATGGTTAGAAACAACGTGGGAAGTACGAAAAGAGTCAAAACCGTCGAGGAAATCAACCCGCCGATTACGACGGTTGCAAGCGGTCTTTGAACCTCATTCCCAATCCCTGTGTTAAACGCCATCGGAACGAACCCGAGACTTGCTACCAGACTCGTCATGAGAACGGGTCTTAATCGTTGCAAAGCGGCGGATTTTACGGCTTCATAAGCCGGTAGCCCGTTGTCAATC
>JACPTH010000172.1 GCA_016192885.1 bacterium
ACCTCCCACCGAATTCCATTTGTTCCGGCCTCAGAAGCCAAGCCTCCAAAGATGGGTACAAGCATTCCGATTATCGACCGAATGCCGCAGGGTTTCACGGATTTAAATGAGATGGAAGATGATAAAGCCTTTAGCTCAAATCTCTATACTGACACGGCTGTTTATGGGAATTGGGTAAGCAACGCCAAACGGTCGTCCTCGAAAAACAACGGTTCTTTCTACGAACAGAACCTAAGATACGATCTTTACGCAACAAAAAAAACGGGCGATTCTCTTGCCTTTTCCATGGACACAACGACAACGAATGACCCGCGAGAATATAAGGAAGGTTTCACCCTTAATCAGTTCGCGGTGGAATCGCGAACCCCAAAATCCATGCTGGTTTTTGGCCATTCGTACCCTGAGTTTTCCGATTATACCGTAACCCAACAGGTGATGGGACTTTACGGCGTTCAAAGATTTGAGGATACTGAGATTCGTAGCTTCGCGGGATATAAAGCGGTCGAAAAGGATGATTTGAAAAATCCCCGGAGGGTGGGCGGAGTCCGGATGGAACATCGTCACGATGAAGCCGTGACCATCGGCTTAAATGCCGTAAGCACTAAGGACGTGCGAGATAATCCCGGTTCCGATAAAGATCTTCCCACCCTTCAAAACAGGGTCTATTCTATGGACGTTCAAATAAAACCCACTGAAAATCTTTATGTTAACGGAGAATATGCCGGCAGCAATACGGATTTTGACATGCGCGATGAGTTCGGACATCAAAGCGGATCGGCTTTTCGGGCAATGGGAGGTTACTCCCGCGAAAATTTTCAGTTTGAGGCGGGGGTCGAGGAAGGAGGAAGCGCTTTTCTCACCCCTCTTAGCGAAAGCCTAAGGGACGAAAGGGCTTTTCTGACAAAATTTTTCTACGAACTCAATCGATACATTTCCGCTCGACTGGCCTGGAGAGGTTCGCGAGATAACCTCGGGGATTTTAAAAGGGCGACCTTGGTTAGAGACCAACCTGAAGCCCAGATTACCATGCATCCAAGCGATTATTACAGGGATTTGCGATTCGACCTTTATTATCAGCCCCTACATGAATATTCCGACAACGGAAAATACCTCGATAGATACCGAACCCTCGGATGGTTGGAGTTAAACCATCGAGCGGGCTCATTCCATTATTTCGCTGGGTTAACCTCGACGATCGATAAGGACAAGATAACCCCTCTTAACGATAGGGACATCGGCAAACTTGATTTTAAGCTGACCTGGGATTTTGACGCGTTTCGTCAGGTTTATAGCTCATATTCGACGGAACAGTTAAGTTATCGCAACGCCGGGGGAGGCGATCGAACAAGCATTACCGGGTTTGGAGGAAGGTCAAGATTTCACGAAGATCTTAGCCTTGCGCTTGATTATATTTATGAGGCAAACGACCTAAAAACGGCTCTTTCCGATTCTCGTCATTATCGTCTCAACTTCAGTCTCACAAAAGAATTTAATAACCTCTCTCGCTTCATTTTTGACGTAGAGGGTTCCGATAATCGGTTTGACGCCAAAGCCCGCGACTTTTCCGATGTAACGGCAAAACTTAGATTCATCAAATCGTTTTAGGAGTCGGAAGGCATGAATGGTTTCGAAAAATTGAACGCTAGATTCCTCGCCTTCCTGTGCGTTTTCTTTCTTATTACCTCTCCCTCAAAAGCCGAAGAGTACATTCGAGATCAATTAGTGGCCGTTTTCCTGGATGGGCCTGTCTTTTTCAATCATTCCGGACAGAAAGATTGGAAACCTATGGTTCAAGGACAAACTTTGATTGACGGGGATGCCGTTAGAACCGGAAACCACGGTTACCTGGTTCTTGCTTATTCGTCCGATAATTTGTTGTTGGTGAAACCAAAATCTGGCCTAAGATTTTCTTTCGATTATTCACGCTTTCCGGTTGTTTTGGCAATGCTCTACGATGCGACGGTATTGCTCTCCGTTCGCGATTCCAAGAGCATTCAAGTCCTTGGGAGAAACGGAACTCTTTTCCTTGAAAAGGGGGAAGCGACATATCAGTCAAACAAAAACCATGACGAAGTACATTCCCTTCATGGAGTAAGCCTGTTCAGAATGTCCGGGAATGAAGCGCCAACCCAAATTCCGGAGGGTTATGGAATCGAATTTGACCCGCAAGGAAGAGAATCCGCTTTGACTCCGTTCGATACGAGAATGGAATACGACGGATACCGCAGATTCAATACATATCTCAGAAACTTCGATGTAACCAACAAACTTCAGTCAACGGACATAACCTACAAAATAGATTCCGTGATGGTGAATGAAGTCTGGGTGAGCAACATGGAAATAGATATGGACGGTTATAGGATTATTGATCCCGGGGCCGACCAAGCCCCCAAGGAGATTCACTTAAAAGTAAAAATCACTCCCATACCTAGGCCCGCGGATCAATTCGAAGTTTACATTAACAAAGACCTTGTCTACGTTCTTCAGGATGCGGGAACAGGGTACTTCGAAGCAAAATTCCCGGTTCCGACCTTCCCCGAATTCTTTGTCAAAATTCATTCCGTTGATTCGCTGGGAAGGCGTGATCGCATCTTTGAAAGCCGGTTTGTAATTTATAACAGGCATCGAAAGATTGAAGAGATTAGAGCGTTTCTGACACAGCTTTCAATGGCTTTTTCCCGGCGCGATTTGATTTATCTGAGAGATCATATTTCAAGAGATTACAAGGATTGGTATGGAAACACCTATTTTAACTTCACGCAATTTCTTGAGGACACCCTTCGAACTTATCGAGATATTCGGCTAACGCTTCACCCTCACACTTTCAAGTTTCGAGGGACCCAAGTACAGGTGAACATGAACTATCGCTTAACAGCGTTAACCGGGAATTGGACTTATCGTTATGAAGACCTTGGGTCGGAACTAATGACTTTAACTTATTCAAATGGCGAGTGGCAAATTCGCTCTAAGGCCAAGGGAATGTTTCTTCAGCGGATGCGGGCGGCCGTCGATTTAAGATCAGGAATTCTTAGGGGAAGAGTGATAAATGAAGCTTCGCAATCACCGCTTCGCGGCGCTACGGTAAAACTTTTAAAGACAAGGTTCAAAACAACTACCGATAGCATGGGAGAATACATCATCTACAATGTTCCTCCCGGAAAATATGATATTGAGATCGTGAAAAACGGTTTTGGAAAAATCACCATTACTCAGGTCGAAGTGGTTCCTACTGGAGAGCGGTTTTAAAATCATTTCAAAAAATCGCATTGAGAAAAAAAAATGAAATCTGAATCATTAAAAAGAGTAGTTCTTATTCTAATTTCTTTCACCGTATTGCAGGGATGCCAAAAAAATTCTATGGGTGATTTTCATGAAACCAAACGCGGACATCTTCATGGAAAAATCCGGCCTTCTCATGGCGCGGTAATTTTGGCCCAAACGGAAGCAAATGTCATTGAAATTCCCACATCTCCCGACGGATATTTCGAAGCGTTTTTAAACCCGGGAAATTACAAGATTCTAATGAAAAGCAGTGATGGAAGCCTAACCTTGATAAAAAAAGAGGTCATCATTGAGGACAACATTTCAATTAGCCTGTTAAACGTCAGCATGGTTCCCATTCCCCGCATTACATCCGTTTCGGTTCCGATAGTTACGAAGGATTCAGCTACCATTGAATGGGAAACCGACATCGATTCTGAAGGTCGAATAGAATATGGAACCGATGCTAACTATGGATATTCTACGTTTTCAGATACGGATTTAAAGAAAATTCATCGTCTTCAAATTTTTAGCTTACTACCTTCCACCCCGTATCATTTTCGTGTTTCCGCAACAAGGCACGGGTTAGATTCAGTTCAATCCTTTTCAAGGGATTACACATTCGCCACGGATGAATAATGGCTTAACATCAAGGTTTTTTTTTGTTTTAGAAGTTGAAATTTTTCAAAAAGGAATTATCTTTAGTCTTGTAAAGGACATTTAATGAAAATAGAGTCCGGCGGTTTTTCTCAATTTAGAGAATTAAAGTCGAAAGACCTAAGTTTAGGTCTTCCGGCTTCATCTTTAGAAAAAGCCGATTCAAGCCATGAAACTCAGGATCTCCAAGAAAATCCCCCGGTGGAAGTCTTAGAAGGCGAAAAGAATGGCGAAGAGAAAGGCAAATCCGATCCTTTTGATCCCTTAAAAACCGATCTTAAAAAGTTAGCAATAATTAATGAATTGAAGCGAACCGATCAAGAAGTAAGAGCTCACGAAGCCTCCCACGCCGCGGCCGGAGGCGGATATGTAACTGGCGGGCCTTCCTTTGAGTATAAGACGGGGCCTGACGGCAAACGTTATGCCGTAGGCGGGGAGGTACAAATTGACACTTCTCCCGTCCCCGATAATCCCCAAGCCACAATCGCGAAAATGGAGGCCGTTCGCCGCGCTGCGCTGGCCCCGTCTAATCCCTCCGCCCAAGATCTTGCGGTTGCCTCCTCGGCGTCCCGTGCCGAAGAGCAAGCTAGAGCTCAGTTGCGAGAAGAAACCAAGGAAGAAACCCAAAAGAAAACTCAAAAACCGCAGAAATCCCAACCAATGTTAGACGTTTCAGCGTTTACCCAATTTCAAAACAGCTTCGGAAAAGGTCTTAATTTTGACCGGATGGGGTAATTTAAGGCGACCCGATTATGCGGTTTTCGAGGAATTGTTGATACAAGTTAATTATTTTGTACAAAGGTTCCATTCCAAAGTAAAATATGATCAAAAAACCGACACATAAGTAGGGCCCAAATGGAATCAGGTGTGTAAGAGGCTTGTAGGCTTTTCTATAGCGTACTCTCTGATAAAGAATCCCGAAAATGCCCCCTATGGAGCCAAGGAAACTGGCTAGAACGATAGTTCCTATGACGGCTTTTAGACCAAGCCATGAACCCATTGTTGCCAAAAGCTTCACGTCTCCTCCCCCCATGCCTTCCTTTTTCAAAATGACCCACGCTATCCACCCGAGAAACCATAAGAATCCGCCGCCAACCAAGAACCCCAAAAGGCTATCGAAAAAGGGGATGAAATGTTCGGGGGGAAAAAATCCGAAATAAACCCAACCGCTTATGAGCGCGGAATAAAGCAATCCCGCGTAAAACCCGTTGATCGAAAGTATATCAGGAATAATCAAGTGCCTAATATCAACAACGGTGATAATGAGGCAGCTTACTGAAAATATCCACGATAAAAGCGCTTTACTTCCAATACCCCAAAACGCGACGGACAGTCCGGCGATTATAGCGGAGAAAAGGGCGAAAAAAAAATCTTGACGCGAGCCCGCATTACAGCAGCCTCTTCGAATTCCCCCCTTGCATTTCCAGCAACTAAGATATGCCGCATCAAATGATTCATGCCCGGGCCATGACCTAATTGCCCATGAGATCCCCGGCCCAAACGACCATCCGACGGCAATTCCCCATAAAGTCAATGGAAATAACCACGTGCTTGACATTCAAACTCCGCAACTTCGGGTAATTTTTGAGCTGTTACATTTAACCCATATCTTAGGCGTACAAGATCAGGTCCAAGAATTCTTCTTGAAGATTTCCCCTAACAATTTAAAGACTAATTTTGCGGCCATAAAATCAGGGGCGATAAATCCTGGAACCGGACAAAGCTCCATAACATCAAAACCAACAATTTCAAAGTTTTCAACAATTTGAGGGGACTTGCAAATCGTGACTCCAAAAGATTCCGCGATGATTTTGGTTTTGCAATTTTATCAACTCAAGCTTGGAAATATTTCGGATTCCGACTTGCGTAATGGGTGCCTCTTCGATAATTCGACTCATGACGGACGCATGATTGAATCGGGTATTTTCAAATGAGTCTCTAAGATCCGCATGCGCATCAAGCTGAAGAACGGAAAAACTACATCCATACTTCTTTTTCATCGCGCGAACCGCTCCAAAGGAAAGGCTGTGTTCTCCACCAAGCATTACCGGAAATTTCCGGTCGGCAATCAGCGCCTCGACGGCCGATTCAACTAGAGTAATCATTGCTTCCGGGCCGGACATGTCGGGTTCAAGCTCGCGAAGAGTGTGAACTCCATGATTTATCGGTTCGCAACATAGCTCATGATCGTACAACTCAACATTTCTTGATGCGGAAACAATCGCCCCGGGACCGTCTCTGGTCCCGGGTTTGTATGAGGTTGTGCCGTCGTAGGGGACGGGCAAGACCACGGCTTTAGAAGTTTCGTAATTCGTGTCTTCATCGGGGAGCCCAAGAAAATTAAACCCCCCTTTAAATGAAACATTGTTTAGATTCATTCTTTTGCCTTTCGAGAGCGGCTGAAATTAATTTCAGCAAAACACGAACCAAAAAAGTGCGAAACTCCACAAACTATTCAGGCTTGGGTTTATCCTGGGGATTTTCCTGGACGGGAAATTTCTCTTTCTCGTGTCTCATTCGTGACTCGAATTTCTTCTTAATTGCATCTTGGATAACGGGAATAACGATCTTTGCGACTTGAGCCAGCGCCCCTTCGGTTAAGCGAACTATTTCAAAACTTCCGTCTTTTTTAATTATCATAATGGCCTCGACCCTCATGCACCCGCCGCCGCCATAACCGACT
>JACPTH010000293.1 GCA_016192885.1 bacterium
GATCTGAGTTTTGCGTTTGTTGCTTAGAAATAAAATAGTATGCTAAGCTAACTTGGAAAATTTGGTTCATAGTTTAAAGAAAAAAAGTATAGAATGAGTTATGGCGAAAATTCTAGTTATTGAGGATGAATTAAATATTGCCCGGGCGGTGAAAGATAAGCTTTCTCATGAAGGGCATCATGTTGAGTTGGCTTACTCTGGTCAACAAGGGTTAGGATTTGTAAAAAACCAGCTCGTAGATTTAATCATTCTTGACCTTCTCATGCCTGAAATGGACGGGTTTGAAGTAATTGAGCGCTTGAAGGCGGATCCCACGACGAAATCAATTCCAATCATTCTTCTTAGCGTGCTTTCGGAAGATCCTGAAGATGAAAGGTTTAAGCGCATCCATCCGGATGGCTATTTAACAAAGCCTTATAAAGGCGCTGATTTAATAAAGATCGTGAACAAAGTTTTAAAAAACTTAAAGATGAAAGATGATTGAAGATTCTCATTTGCAGGTAAAGGAATCGTTCTATCCAGGAATTGGGTTTTGGGCGATGAGAAGGAGGCGGTCGTGATACCAGGGGCGGAAAAGAAAAAAATCTTGGTTGCGGATGATGAACCTCATATTCGACGAGTTGTTAAAGATAAGCTTTCAAACGCCGGTTTCCAAGTGTTTGAAGCGGTAAATGGGGAAGAGGCTTTTCAGATCGCCATCCGAGAAACCCCTGATTTAATTTTATTAGACGTCATGATGCCCAAGTTAAACGGGTTCGATGTTTGTAGAAAACTTCGCTGTGAGCCGGTTTTTTTAAATGTTCCAATACTTCTCCTAACCGCGAAAGGTCAAGAAAGCGACAAAAAAATGGGTCTTGATGCCGGGGCGACAGAGTATATTACCAAGCCGTTTAGTCCCCGCCAGCTACTTCAAGATGTTCAAATGAGATTGGGACTTTCAGAAAACTAATGAATGTTGATGCGAATCGGCTTGTAAACTCCGAAAGAGTTAGAGCTTTTCGTCAAACCTTAGAAAAGAACGGATTCCCCAATGAGTTGAGTAACCGTGACTCGAAGGGTGCCATGAAAATCGACCTTCCAGAAAACATGGCGGTGTATTTTTCTTGTCAAGGTGTTCCGGAGCAGATCGTTCCGATAATTTTGACTTCATTAACCCATCTTTTAGCATCTGAATACGAGCTTGTAGACTTGACAAGGGAACTTTCAAATACTTACGAGGAAATTTCCCTTTTATATGAGTTGAGTAATGCCTTCTCCGGGACCCTTCAACTTGATAAGATCCAGAAGACCGCGATTGATGAAATCTCAAAAACCCTTGATGTGCAGATGGTTTCAATCCTTATGCTCAACGAAGATAAAACCGGATTAATTCTTGCATCCGGTTTGGGAGTTAACGAAAACCATATTGGGAAAGTACGGTTTCAAAAAGGTGAGGGGCTGGCATGGTCGGTTATTCAAAAGGGTCAATCCCTTATTGCAAATGACCTTTTTCAAAATGGGCAATACATGCCCGGGGAAAAAAGCGAACGATCGCTTCTGTTGTCTCCGATTGCCACGAAATTCGAGATTATCGGAGTTTTAGCCGTTTCGGATAAATTAGATCGTTCCGATTTTTCCTCAAAGGATGAGAAGCTTCTTACAACCATTGCACAACAAATGGGTGCGGTTCTTGAAAATGCGCAACTGTATCGTGAGGCGCATGAATTATTCATTAATACCGTTGAGGCTCTTGCCGCTGCCATTGACGCCAAAGATCCGTATACTTTTGGGCATTCCGAACGGGTAACTGCTTTTTCAATGGTAATTGCAAGAGAATTGAAACTTGCCTTTGATGAAATTGAGCGAATTCGAATTACCGCTCTTCTTCACGACATAGGAAAATTGGGAGTTTCGGAGCAAATTCTCAGAAAGCCCGGGAAGCTCACCAAAGAGGAATACGGGGAGATTCAAAAACATCCGGTGATCGGCGCTTCAATCATGAATCATGTGAGAAAGCTTTCTAGGTTTATTCCGGGAATGATAGACCACCATGAACGGTTTGATGGAAGCGGCTATCCTGACGGCCAAAAAGGTGCTTCGATTTCCCTGGCTGGTCGAATCATTGCCATCGCCGACACCTTTGATGCAATCACCTCTAATCGGCCATACCATCCCGATCAAAAAGGGAGACCTCCAGAGGTTGCCCTGGCGGAAATAATAAGATGCTCAGGTACGCATTTTGACCCTTCCTTGGTTGAGGTCTTCACAAAGGCTTACGAAAAAGGTTCAATTTGATGGGCTCCTTTTTCGCTAATTAAACTTGCGTCATCGCATAGGATCACTTTTTGTAAACGTTCCCCCTATGTTTCCTGAAATCTTGATTAAATAGGAATGTTGGAAAATCAAAGAACGGTTGCCACTTTTTAAGCCCTGATTTTTGCAAACTTATGATTTTTGCAAGGAGGAATAGTTCTTTTGAGCGGAAATCAGCCATCTTTGAACCCAAATTATGATGCTTATGTCTAACATATTTTCCTCCTTTCTTGAATTTGATGATGGTGTTTGTCGCATTTTGCATGCCATTGAAAGGTAAAACTTTTTCTCCCCACTTAGAACCATGGTTGTATGCGGATTCTTCCGAGTCGTAGGAAACAAAAAGTAATTGGGATGGTGCTCAAATTTTATACATGCGGTAAGGTCGATCGTAATGACTTTTGAACAGTTTGAGTTACTTTTTGGAAGAGAGTTAAAAAAAATACCTTTGCGATTCAAGCAGGGAGTTTTGGGGTTTCATGTGGAAAAAAGGACGGTCCGTTATTATCCTACCGTAGCTGGGCTTTACATTTTGGGCAAGTATCAACCCGATAACGGTTATCTAGGCCCCGCGATAACGTTGTATTACGGCTCGTTCATGAAGGTATGCAGGGGGTTATCGTTTAAGGAAATCCAAGTTGAGATCGCCAAAACCATTGCCCACGAACTTCTTCATCATTGGGAAAACCTTGCGGGCAGAAACCTATTAATGGAAAAGGACTTGAAAAAGCTCGCCAGATGGAAAAGACAGCTTGGATTTTCTACAAAAGATCGAATGGGTAGGGATTTGCGTGAAGTAATCTTGTTTTTGTACATGCTTTTTCTTTCGCTAGCTTTTGTAACCCGGCTCGCGGAGTAGCCTAAAAATAATGAAAAAGTTTTGTTTTCTTTGTTCCCGAGGAGGCTTTCTTATCCCAATGGTTTTAGGAGGGTTATTGTTTCTCTGGATACTTGGGGGGATATCCCTTTTCGTGAGCCGTAATCATATGTGGGTTCAATCACGATGGAAGAGCCGCTTGGAACTTGGAAATCATGCCATTGATGCCTCCCGTAAAATGGTTTGGCGCTTGCTCCAGGGGTTGAATGATCCAAGGGAGAATTCGCACGGCCTTTTTGATGCAGTTCGCTCAAAAAATGGTCCAGCCGGGTGGTCTTATAAAGAAGTTATTCCACTTGAAGTAAAGGGAAAAAATAACCCCGAAGTTGAGATTTCAATTCCCTGGGCGACGGAGCTCCTTGTCCCTAATGGAATTAGCAATGGGTGGATTGGGGAGATTCAGGTTGAAGTTAACCTCCCAGCCGGCCTCCCGCAAGGAATTCCCCGGGGGTGGCGCCGGGCTTTTCGAGTTATTGATCTTGAAAAATCATTTCCGCACGGGAGATTCGGGCTTTTTATTCGCGACGCGATCGGAGAATTCGTCTCAGAACGTGGAGGGGCTTATCATTCCCCGCTACATAGACTTGTAATTTCATGGTTGGCCCCGGAATCCGGAGGGGTCTTTTTGGGGTCAGGAGACACGAGTGTTTCCACCCGGCCCTTCATAAATGTCGGGGAATGGGGAAAATCTTTTGAGAAACCAGAGGTTCAATCATTCTTTGAACCCGGAAAGCTTCTTCTCATGCTTCCCCAGTATTCAGCTACAGCGGAATTCTTGAGGGACCGGCTTCATAGTGAACCAGGGGTATGCAAATTGGAGCGGAAAATTTTTCCGGAACCTGAGTCGCCAATTTCTATCCGCGAGTTTTACGATTCCTTTCTTAGCAACGTTTTTGGAGAGTCCCTACCCCGGGTTTCAAACCGTCTCCTATGTTGGCATCCAATGTTCAACCCTGCTTCAAGTGTCTTCTTGTGGTCCAACCAAGGTTCTCGTCCCAAGTGGGTTCTAGGGCCATTTCTTCCGAGAGTTCGACGAATCTGGGCTCTAGAAAGGTCTGGGAACAAGCAAGTTTTGCCGTTTCCTTATTCAGACGAACAAATTGCCCCCTCGACTATGCTTGCCCCACTCGATCCTACGTTTGGAGCATCCCCCCTGGGAGACCTTTTCGAGTTGCTTTCATGGAAAGATTTTGGGATCAACAACACCGAACCAACCAAATTACTTGAAAAATCTCTTTTAGACATTCCTTTTAAGCATGGGTGGTCTTATTCAAGACATTTTCCATCGCCGGAAAAGTTCCTTGAACATAGATTGGTTGATCATCGCACGGGGAAGAGAGTATTGATCCTTGATGGAATTGACATAATCGAAAGTGAATTCGAATTAAAGGGTCCGCTTTATTATTCAGGCGTGGGAGTTCTTTTGGTAAGGGGAGGAATTCGCATTTTCCCTGAAATAATACCATTGGATGAAACAAGGGATCGTCTTGTACTTTGGGCCGCCAAAGGTGATATTTCAATTCTAGGCAACGGAAAAATCACCGCGTATCTTTGCGCTCTTTCTCCCGAATTCCCGAATTCTACCTGTGACTACAACGGCCAAGGATGTCTTCGATACGATGGAAACGGTCGAATTGATGCGATTCGCTCCTTTCCGGGCAACCCCCTTAATTTAACCGGGGGTTTGGTTGCCGACCACTTGAAATTAACTTCATTCGCCTGGAAACCCACCGAAAATAAAATGGTTTTCGACGGAAGGTATTCCGGTTCGGAATTTGGGCATAGGAATATCTGGGTTACCGTTGGGCCTCAAGAGATTCTTTTGGCCCCGCATTATTTTTTAAGGGTGACCAAAAATTAGTTTCCATAAAA
>JACPTH010000294.1:0-838 GCA_016192885.1 bacterium
AAAGGAAGATTACATCCCGAACCTTGGCCTAGGTATATCCAGGCGGGAAAGCGAGGATTAATTTCGATTAGAAAAAATTTCCCGTCAGACTGCCGCTTCATAATCTCGATTTCCATGGGGCCACGCCATTTTAGCGCCTTTAGAATTCTTTTCACGTTCGTGACGATCTCCGATGAATCTAAAGTCATTCCGCCCCAAGCCTTTCCCTTCGAGGTCAATTGCATTTTTTTCATGGAGGTTAAACCAAGCATCCCGCCTTTGCCATCGCCTACCACGGCGATATCAAATTCTTCGCCCTTAATGAACTCTTGCAACAAAAGAGGGAAACCCCACCTTCCGGCAATTGAATATGCCGCTTTTTCAAGTTCAGCCAGGGAGTATACAACCGTCGCCTCATAGAAAACTCCCTTGACAACAAGCGGATACCCAATCTCAGCGGCGGTTCTGGCCATTCGGTCATAACCATTGATCTCTTTGGTCTTGGGGTAACTTATCTTTGATTGGGTGCAAATTTTATTTAGGTGTTTTTTAGCCCGCGCCTCAAGCATTTCATTTGTGGGAAGAAACATTTTAACGCCCATATCTTTTAGGTCTTCTTCCAGGCTCAAAAAGCTGTTTAATTCAGAGTCAAGAGAAGGAATCATAAAATCAATTGGATGATTTCCAATGATATAATTTAATCTCTGAAAAAGGCTATCTTTTCCGGATGATGGATAGGGGATTAAAAAAACTTTGTCACAGGCGTCTTTAAGGTAAATCGCCGGTTCTTTTGCGTCATACGCCAACCCGTAAATTTGGCCTTCAAAAGCGGGGGAAGCTCTTATGGATCTAATGATTC
>JACPTH010000294.1:866-3077 GCA_016192885.1 bacterium
TAAGCCCGGTAACGGCAATATTAATCTTCATAAACGCCCATTACTTTCAGTTCCAGAAGGAATTCATCCAAATCTTGCTGAAAAGTTTCCGAATCAATGCTGAATTCGTTGCACATTTTCTTCACGATTTTTTCTTTGGGCGAGCCTTCTAGAATTTCCCTGAAAATAACAAGGGCGGTTGGATTCGCGGTAAAGCTATGACCACTTACCAGATCAAGAATAAGCCCTGAATCTTTTATAATGAACCTATCGGAAGTTTTTTTCATGTTTTAGCTCACAACCCCTTCAATTTACGCCTAAGTCAACAATTTCGAGTGTACCATTAACAAAATTTCGGTTTAATGTCAAGGGACTTGGAATAACCAAAAATCGCGATTGATTTTAAGATTGCTTCGTCGCTTCCCCTTCTCGCAATGACGCCTTTTTCACCCTGTCTTTGCGAGCAAAGTTCTGCCGAAGCCGCGAACGAAGCGTGGCGGGAAGCAATCTCGCTTTTGAAAAGGGTTCGAGAATTCCATCGCGATTTTTGAGGAACAACCAGGGCAATAAATTATGTGTAATTTTTGATTTCCCCCCAAGTTGTTAAGAAGATACCGGGAAATTAGATTTGAAATTTTCCCGACATCTGTATAGAATGAATTCAGCAACTTCGAATAGTTCCATAAAAATAAAAACAATTTTTTTTCTGAAAATTTTGCCATGTTTCCCTTTGGCTAATGGAAATGTAGGATTTTTCCCCGGGGTAAGAAATGGAGGAATGCAATGATTGAAATTCGCTGGCATGGTAGAGGGGGCCAAGGAGCAAAAACTATTGCTCTTTTGTTTGCTGACGCTGCATTGAGACAGGGAAAGTTTATTCAAGCATTTCCCGAATATGGGCCTGAGCGGATGGGGGCACCTGTGGCGGCATTTAATCGCATAGCGGAAAATCCTATTCGAATTCATTCCGGGGTGACATCCCCAAATGTCGTCGTTGTGCTCGACCCCACCCTTATTGGGCCGGTTAACGTGCTTGCCGGGCTAGATGAAAAGGGGACGGTTCTTGTGAACACCCCTTTGAGCGCACATGAAATTAAAAAGCAACTTGGGTTTTCAGGGAAGGTTTTTTCCATCGACGCTAGTAAAATCGCCAAAGAGTGCATCGGAAAAGCCATCCCAAATATGCCGATGCTTGGGGCCATGGTAAAAACAACAGGGATTCTAGAAATTGAACCTCTCATCGAAGAAGTGAAAGGTAAAATTCAAGAAAAGTTTAAGCACAAACCTGAAGTTATTGAGGGAAATATTCAATCAGTTCGGCGATCGTATAGCGAGGTGAAATCAGAATGAGCATGAAAACCGCCCTTCCAGGGTACAAGGAATTAGCTCCCGGCGCGATTATTCCGGAAGGAGGAACATCCGCGAAATATATAACCGGAGGATGGAGATCCAAACGTCCGGTATGGCAGAAAGACGCATGCATTCAGTGTTTATCCTGCTGGATTTTATGCCCTGATAGCTCGGTTCTAGCTTCAGGCGGAAAGATTACCGGTTTCGACTACGACCATTGCAAAGGGTGCGGGATTTGCGCGCATGAGTGTCCGGCGAATAAATCCCATTTGTCCGGAAAAAGCAAAAAAGGCCCCGCCATCATCATGATAGATGAACCTAGGAAGGAGAATTCCGCAAATGAATGAAATGGTCAAAGCTCTAACCGGAAATGAAGCGGTTGCATTTGCCATGAAACAAATCGATCCTGATGTGGTTGCGGCTTATCCGATCACTCCCGCAACTGAAATCATGCAGATTTTTTCGGATTATGTAAACAATGGATTAGTTAATACTGAAATGGTACTGGTGGAGTCGGAGCATTCGGCGATGTCCGCATGCATTGGAGCGTCAGCGGCGGGGGCGCGCGTTATTACGGCCACAAGCTCCTGCGGCCTCGCATTAATGTGGGAAATTCTTTATGTGGCTTCAAGCAATCGTTGTCCGATCGTAATGTTTGATGTCAACCGCGCTCTTTCCGGCCCGATAAATATTCATTGCGATCACAGCGATACCATGGGCGCGCGAGATTCCGGATGGATCCAAATTTATTCTGAGAACGGCCAAGAAGCTTATGATAACATGGTCCAAGCGGTTAGAATCGCCGAATCGCCAAAAGTTCGAACGCCTGTAATGGTTATGATGGACGGTTTCATTATTAGCCATTCGATGGAAAGGGTTGAA
>JACPTH010000295.1 GCA_016192885.1 bacterium
CTCGGGTCTTTTTAAACAATAAATTTTATTTTACCGGAATAGGACGAGAAGAATTTTCGAAAAGATTCCTGGAGAATTTTGAGAATTACATAAAATTTTCAAGAATTTATGTAGTGGGGGGCTTTTTTTTCTTGCTTTTATCGGTGCGCGAAATGTTTAAGGGGAAGCCTAAACCCCAATAGCGATTTAATAAAGCACAAAGGAGGAGTTAATGCTTGATTTGAAGTTCATTCGAACAAATCCGGAATTGTTGAAACGTTCTTTAATTCGAAGGGGGGAAATAAACCTTTCTGATCCGAAGATTCTTGATATTTTGAGCGATTCGGGTATCGGGCGCGAAAAGTCAAAGGCTTCCTTAGAGCTTTTGCTTAAAAAACACGATCAAATTGAAATCGAGAAGGTTACTACCATAAGAAACTTTGATGAGGAGCGGCGCAATTCATTGTTTCAGGTTGAACAACTTAAGGCAAACAGAAACAAGGTTTCGATGGAAATTGCCGCAAAAAAGAAAGCGGGCGAGCCGACTGAAGAGTTGATTTCCGGGATGAAGAAAGTGTCCGATCAAATTAAGGTTTATGACGAAAAAATCGCATCGATAGATTCCCAGCTTGAAGAGTTTTTGTTAACGATTCCAAACATTCCCCACGATTCCGTCCCGATAGGCATTGGAGACTTGGAAAATCCGGAACGGGAACGGTTTGGTTCGCCAAAAAAATTTAGTTTTCCGGTCAAAGCTCATGTTGACCTTGGTACCAAGCTTGGAATTCTCGACCTTGAGCGCGCGGGTAAAATTGCCGGGGCAAGATTGTCGGTGTTAATGCGGAAAGGGGCTCAACTTGAACGGGCGATAATCTCTTTCATGCTTGACTTACATACGAGGGAGCATGGCTATTCAGAGGTTGCTCCCCCGCTCATGGTCAATTCGTCCTCGATGCGGGGAACCGGGCAATTGCCTAAGTTTGAGACCGATCTGTTCAAACTCCAAAACACAGATTATTACTTGATCCCAACCGCTGAAGTACCCTTAACTAATCTATTTTCAGGGGAAATTTTGGGCGAATCCGAACTCACCATAAAGTTCGTGGCATATACCCCTTGTTTTAGAAGCGAAGCTGGAAGTTACGGCAAAGACACCCGCGGACTAATTAGGTTGCATCAATTTGATAAGGTGGAGCTGGTGAAATTCTGCCGTCCCGACCGGTCTTACGAAGAGCTTGAATCTTTGCTTACGGATGCTTCGAAAGTTCTGAAATTGTTAGGAATTCCGTTTCGAATAGTTACGCTTTCGACGGGAGATCTCGGCTTTGCGGCGGCAAAAACATACGACATAGAAGTTTGGCTTCCGTCTCAGAATACATATCGCGAAATTAGCTCCTGCAGTAATTTTGAAGATTTTCAAGCTCGGAGGGCCAATATTCGGTTTAAGGGAGACGGGAAAGGTGCAAAAACCGCATATGTACACACATTAAACGGTTCAGGCTTGGCAGTGGGAAGAACTTGGGTAGCCATTCTAGAGAACTTCCAAGACGAAAGTGGAAAGATTTTTATTCCCGAACCTTTACGACCATATATGGGGGGAGCCACCCACCTTGAATAAGGCGAAAGGGGATCATCTCAAAAAAATTAGAACGCCCCCCTTCGAAAAACTGTTCTCGGTTTTTTTAAAAAAAATGGTTGACACTAATTATTATTTCTGGTATAAAAATACTTAAATATTACATTAATGGATTATTATGCTGATAAAAATTTCTGAAGCTGCTTCTCTGGCGATTCATACGATGGTTTTTCTTGTTAACCAAAGATCGCAATCGAACACTACGAAGGGTATTTCCTCGGTTTTGCGAGCTTCCGGAGCGCACATTTCAAAAGTAATGCAACGTTTGGTAAAAGCCGGCTTCGTAAAATCCACGCGCGGTCCAAGCGGGGGTTTTGTAATCATCGATCAAGCTGAAAAAGCTTCTTTGCTGGATATATATGAAGCTATTGACGGGAAGATCGTAAAACCCACATGCCTTTTTAAAGCCCCAATTTGCGACTCTAGTTCTTGCGTCATGGGCACCTCATTGATTTCCCTTTGCCAACAATTGATTGATTATTTGAAGAATACCAAATTGATGGACATCCCCATGCCGAAAATTCCGAATTTCCCGCCGAACGCGAAAAAGCTATCTTCCGCAAGAGAAAATGAGGTGCCGAAGCCTTTTAAGCGAAAGAAACAAATATTAAGCAATAATA
>JACPTH010000296.1 GCA_016192885.1 bacterium
GAACATCCGTGGGAGCAAATTATCGGGCGGCATGCAGAGGCCGTTCAAAAGCTGAATTCATCGCAAAGCTTGGTATTTTTGTTGAAGAAGCGGATGAGTGTTGCTATTGGCTTGAACTGATCGTAACCGGGAATCTACTGCCCCAAGACAAAGTTGTTCACATTTCCAAAGAAGCCGAAGAATTAACGGCAATCTTCGTCGCTTCCGTTCGGTCAGCCCAAAACAAATCAAAAATCAGCAATCAAAAATCAAAAATTCCCCCGAATTATTGAGCAGATACGTAAAATGGTTAATTTGGTGAAAAAGCGGGCGATTACTTTACTGGAAGTCGTTTTGGCAACGCTTATTCTAATCATCGTTCTTGGGCCGTTTTTGCGAAATTTAATTTCCCAAGCCAAAACGGGTGAAGACACCGAGAAATTGCAGATGGCCACAAAAATACTTCAATCTTCAAAGGAAGAATTGATGGCCGTTCGTTTTAAAGATTTTGTAGCCTTTGCGGACAAAAGCACTCCCAATGAAAATAAAGAGTTTACTTTGGACGATATGTTTTATCCGACCGCTAAAGAAGAGGTTTTAAAATTTCAAAAGAAGTATCGTGATTTTGAAGTTTCAGGCACATTCAAGTTCGTCGAACGAAAAAATCGTGATCCAAAGGAGCGGAGCACGATTTTCTTCCGAATAGAAGTGACCTGGTTTCAGCCGAATGCTGGTACGCAAAAACGTTCTACAAGCATGACCATAATAGATCCGAAATCGTAAAAAGGGGTTACAATATGTTGTTTTTTGGTTGTACCCGATTTAACTTAAATACTCCAAATACTTTTATTTTACGGGGCGAACTTTTTCGAAAATTAAATGACAAAAGAGTTGCTTTTACCCTTGTCGAAATTATTATCGCGATTTTGATTTTTTCCCTGGTTTCGGTTGGGATGTATTCATTCATTCGAACTGCAAACAAACAAAGCACGAAGGCTTATTCTCGTCAAGATTTGGTGAATCAAGCAAATTCGCTTCTCAAACTGATGCAAGATGATTTTAGGACCACCGCTTCCGCTAGTTTAAACATCCTAGAAAATGGAGGAGAGGTGAAACTTCAGCAGCATTTGGGAAATAAGCTTGCAACAATTGTTTACAATTGGCAGAAGCCGAAACTGTGGCGAAAAGTTACTTATGATAATCAAACGACTCTTCATGTTTTTTCCAACAATTTAGAGTCATTTAGCGTTGAGAAAAAGCTTCGGCCATCCGGCCCAGGCGGAAACAAAGAGATTGACAACACTCCCGAGCAGGTTGTGATTCGCCTCGGATTAACGGTTCCTGTTCCCGGAAGCCCCGCTCCGCTTTCACACGAACAACACGCTATGGCGACCATGCGAGAAGTTTCGTCTTTAAAATACGACCCGCATTGGCGGGACGTAGGAAACATGCAAGGGGCGTTCAACGCTTATGGAAATCTTCTTAAAAGCATCGGGGAAGACGCCAACTTGCTTGTTGAAGATGTGACAAAATCTATCGAAAAAACCGTTAAGGACGCGGAAAAAGCTGCGAATGACGCTTTGAATCAACCCAAGGCTAATTTAGAGGCAACAAAGGTTCAGTTAAATAACGCTCTAAAGGAAATTGAAAAAGGGAAATTAGATGTTGATTCCGCATTAAAAAACCTTGAAGAAAACATGAAAAACCTTCCTGAGGATATTTTTGAAAGGAAGTTTTCCAGCCCCTCTACCTGGTTAGCGAGCAAGGAGGATGCGTTGAAGAGAGTCCAAAATACATTTGCTGCGATGAAAACACCCGACCAAATGGATTTCAAAAAACTGGAAAATGCCGCCGACCCATTCCACCTTGATAGCAGTTTTGCCGATTTTGTCAAATCGAAGAAAGAATCAGTCGAACAACGAATGAGTATGGATACGAACAAGCAAAAAGTTACCGATCTACTTTCAAAAATCGAAACCAAAGGGCTGGAAGGCGGCAGAGACTGAGAGAATTTCCGCATGAAGCAATCTTCAGTTGAGGCGGCTTTCGAAAGCGGCTTCCTGGTTCTTCGCCTGAAGGGCTACTTCGATAAGTCCGCGGGAGTTACTTTGGTTGAGGAGTTTGAGGCCAAGTTACCGCTCGGGGTAAATCGGTGCTTTCTTGATTTTAGCCAGATTGTAATCATCAATAGCCCGGGTATCACTTGTCTCCTAGATTTCGCCGAAAACATTCGCTATGAGCGCAAAATTCCCCTTGGGTGCATGGGAATTTCCCAAATGTATATTGAAATTTTTGACGCAGTAGGTTTGTCGGAACTAATGACTCTTTTTCCCGATGAAACCTCGGCCCGAACTTCTCTCTGATTGGCCTAAATAGCTTAAACCGCCCGCTCCATGCAAATTCTAATACTCTTTCAAAAACTGCTTAACCTCTTTTGCCAAAATATTTGTCAATGGTTCCCCCGTTTCGACGGCTTTTTCTTCTAACTGGGCGAAAAAGCTTCCCACAATAAACCCATCGGCACCCGCTTTTGTTAGAAGTTGAACTTGGGTTTCGTTACTGATTCCAAACCCCACGAAAACAGGGTGTTTGCATGATTCCTTCAATCTACGAATGAAAGAAAGGGTGGATTCGTTAAAATGCGTTCGAACGCCCGTAACCCCGGAAACCGAAACCGCATACAAATAGCTGTCAATCTCATTATCGATCGCGTGAATTCTCTCATCGTC
>JACPTH010000297.1 GCA_016192885.1 bacterium
AGAAACCGTTCCTTCATCGTAATGCTTTTTGAAGAAATTCAGTAAATCGCTTTCCTTCATGCGGAAACTAGATTTTGACGTTAAATCGGGGTCATCTTTATTTACCGGTTTGTTTGGGTCAACAAGGCTGGTATTGGTGTAGTAATATGGGACTGGTACTTTTTGAATTGAAATAGCGGATTCGGGAGCATACTTCCAGTATCCTTCCTCGCCTTTGCTATTTTTCCATCTGAAATAGTTTTCAGGGTCAGTAATTTCGCCGTTTTGCAGCTTGGCGGTATAGGCATTTGGGGTCCATGGAGTTCCTTGATTTAGGTAAATATTCGCAAATACGGCGGCATCAACCAAGCTTGAGGAATCTTTTATAAAATCTTCGGTTTTACCTTTTTGATCGGGCTTGGTGTATTTGTCTACCAATTCGATGAAATCCCTTGTCGCCCCGTCGTATTTCTTGGATTCGATTTTGTAGATATTCTTTCCTTCCTTAAAAAGTTTTTTTGGAATTGTGTCAAGTTGCCTTAGGTAATAATCCTTATCGCCATGAAGGTGTTCGCCGTGAATTTCAAGAAGTTCCTTTAATTGGGGCGTAATATCTCTTTGAGAAACTCCAAGCTCATAAGTTCCGCTTCCTGCGAAGGTTTTTGCCGCGGTGGCCACCAAACCTAATGGTGGAACAAATTCATGCATCATGCTACGGATAAAAAAGTTCATTGCTTCTTTCTCATCGAAATTGGATGGCGGGGTTAATTTAGGAAGCTCTGATAACTTGTCACGCGAAACCAAAAGAGTTCGGTCGTTCCCGTTAAGGTCGGCAAAAAAGGCTTCAACGCTAGAAGAGTCGCTTGAAGACATGAAATTTTTCAGGAATTTATCTCGCAAACTTTTTATGTAATCGTAAATTTTACAGCGATTCTTAATGTCCGATAAATCTCCGCCCTGATAAACATCGATAGGAATTCGAGTTATTCGAACCATTTTAATCAGGGGAAGGTTAGCGCTACGTTGAACTCCGGCTTTTTTGATTACCGCAAGCGGGTCTCCTTCGCGCTTGATGTCCCCCACCGTTACAAGAACTTCATCTACAACGCCGTCATAGCGGGCCCTCATTTTTGGTTCTTGAGATGCCCAAGTAGGGGGG
>JACPTH010000298.1 GCA_016192885.1 bacterium
GATTCGGCGGGAGTGGAAACCCAGGAAATGACGGATCTGTACCATCGTTCTTGGGTTTCACTTTTTAGTATCAATAAAAGGGTTTTGTTATTAGGTGCAATCAAGGCTTCCCCAACCGCAACGAAAATGGGCATTTCTAAAAGGGGCATTTTAAGAAAACCTGAAGAAATAAAATTCCCTTGGATTGCCCACTTTTTTACTTCCGAAGCTGTTTCATCCAAAAGGAAATCTTTCCCAAGCTCATTCGGAAGGGGTTCAATTGCTTTAATGATAACCGGCTTCCCGCGAGGTTTTAATTGAAAAATTGAAAATTTAGAAGGAAGGGGGTGTAATGAACCGCAAAAGAGGAAGTAAAATGTTCCATGAAAAACAAATCCCAAATTTGAGAAAGGAAGAGCGGGGTCCCGAAAGAAAATCCAGGATGCCCAAATCGAGAAAATGCCTCCCATAATTAAGATTTTTTTCACAAACCCCCTCCCTCCAAGGGACGGAAAAAGAGGGGCAAGATAATGATAGGCTGAATGGAAGCATCTAATAAAATGTAGGATAAAAAAGAGGAGAAAAACAGGTTTTAAAAAGAAAAAGCTGGTAGGGTTTTCCGAAAGACTGGTTAGAAAAACAAGGGCTAAAACCAGGGCGGGAAGCATGGACAAAGCCCGCCAAAAAAGGTGAAGTTTTTTTAAGCCCAAAGCCCCTTCGGGCGTGACAAGAATATCGTTCCAGCCTTTTTCCCCTTCCATGCGTATCCGGCATAACCAATAACTATTAATCGCATCTCCCATAAAAATCGGGGCTAAACAAAGGGAAGAAATCACCTGATTGTAGAACCCAATAACCCAGTTTGTTTTGGATAGAATAATCAAGCTTAGTAAAACTCCGCCAATCGTAAAAAAATTGGCGCCAAACCCAACTGAAATGTTGGCTTTGAATTTTTCTGAAACTTTGGAATTTTGCTGGGGAAAAGTCATCTTGCAACAGATAATATCACTTTCCCCCACTTTTTGTCGTGGGATTTTTTCAGGTTAACCTAGGATTTGTCTTCTATTAAATCTATTTCAGGTTTAACCAATAAAGCATTAGAAAACTCTTCCGGAACATTTTTCCACGGAATTTCTTTCCCAAATTTGGCGAAATAGGCTGAAAGTTGGCTGTCAAAAGGCACAAAAGGCAACATAGCTTTTTGATTTAGAAAGTTGTCAGCGCAATACACCGGCAAAGTAAGCCCATTCCACTTACCTTGAAAAAGGTAATGATGGTCTCCGATAATTGTGGATAAATATTCAGGGAAATTCCATTTCTGGGCCAAAATTCGGCCTACCGCTTGATGCTCGGTGCCAAAAACGACAATTTCAGAAAGGTACAATGGAGTTGTCTTCCCTTTTGACTCATGAAGGACCTTTTCATATTGTTCGGGGAAGAAAAAGGCCAATGCCTGGCTTCCTATGTCGTGCATTAGGCCCCCGAGGCGAATTTTTGCCCATTCGTCAGGGGAGTTGACCGCATTTTTGCAAACAAACTCAGAGATGGTCGCGCAACCCTTGGCATGTTCAATGACCTCTTTTTGCGCCCGAAAAAGATTTAGAACGGAATTATAGAAATTGTAAATCAATATTTGGCGTACGTAGAGAAACCCTAATTTAACCAAGGCTTGGGTAATCGTATCAACTTTTGTCGGCCTGTAAAAAAGGGAGGAATTAGCGACCCTTAAGAATTGCGAACATAGCCCCGCATTATCCCTAATCATTTCTTCAAGTTTTTTAAAATCCGCTTCAGGTTGAGAAGTGTAATGAAGGAGTTTGTACGCGTCGGAATTTAGGATTGGGACGTCTCTTAATTTCGTAAGAAGAAATC
>JACPTH010000299.1 GCA_016192885.1 bacterium
GAATCTCTTACATGGACGGTATAGCCGTAGTCCCCCGTTCCATTTTGATATGTCGTTGAACTTAATCCCAGGTTTCTACTAATCGAAGTAACCGATGCTGAACTTGTGTATTCCGTAATAACAAGACGCCCGCTTGTACCTGGGGTGCTCGCGCTAATACGGATAGTCCGTGTTGAAGTAATAATTTGGGCGTCAACCGAAATTCCGTTGGTACTCATTTTATTGTTAATTTCAATGACTATGCTACTCATGGTCCTGAAACTTGCGCCTGCGCTGGCAATGCCGCCTAGAATGGAGACTATCGCCCCCCTTCCGGTCTGGTCGGCGATATAAAACGACAGGTTATCGGCAACGCCTGCGTTGTCGTCGGCGACTACGTATCCCCACATTTGGGATTCGGAGTCCAAAGAGAAATTCTGTACGCCTGCGTCACCGCCCAAGCCGCTGATCGTAGTTTGCGGATTGGTGAGGAACAGGGTGAATGTTGCGGACCCTGGGCCGACTCCATCCGTAATCCTAAAGTTGGATTGGACGCCCGTTTCGGTTGACCTCAATTCAATTCTACCGTTGTTATCATAAGCTCGAATCGCAAACCCATCAGCCTGCAATTGATTGTTAAAATCATCAACAAGTGATGCCATGCCTCCAAGGTAGTTTCCTGTGATGGTTACCGCGGCGCTGTATCCATGGCCATCCGTGATGATAATTGAAGTCAATCGCGTAGTGAAATCGAAATCCGTTATGGAAGCTCTTCCTAGCATGCTCCCCGCGCTGCCGCCCGTTCCGGTATAGCGGCCGTCGGCCAATCCAAGGTTATTCTGAAGCCCGGCCAAGCCTGAAATTGAAATATAAGCCGCGGAACCGGTATTCAGAGTATAGAGTTCAAACACGTTATTTGTATTCATTCTTGCGCGAACATTGCTTAAAGCAACGCTTAACGGGTCGTTAATCAAGGAAACAATTTGATCCATGCTGAACCGACCCGCCGCAAGGGAAATCAACACGGTACCGGTCGAAGAGACTGAGTCGTCAATGTTAAAGCTGAATTGCGAACCAATAGATATTCCGAATACGGCTTTTTGGGTTTCGGTAAATGCGGCGGTGGGAGGTTGAAAGACCAGATCAATTCCTTTAATTAAACCCATGGCGCGGTTCCCGGCGATTTTGGTCGTCATTTGCTCCCGCAAGGAAGCTTCGACTCCCAAATTCGTGACTGTAATTGAGTAAACCGGGTCTTCGGCTAAAACAACTTCCTGGAACCCGAAAGCCCTAACCAGGGCTTCATCGCCGGTGAAGGTGACTCTTCCGACGATGCCAGGCCTTCCGGATGTAACTTCTAGCTGCCCATTCTTTTCCCCTGAGACTTGGATCGTGGCGTTTGACCCGTCAATTTTTAAGCCGCCCCCAAGCTGATCGGTTGTCATGGCATCGGTCATGCGGTTTGATAATTGGGTTAACGTAAGATCCTTGCTGACGGTTACCGTAGCTTGGTGGTTGTCGGCCATTACATAAAGAGTTGAAGAATCTTCAAGAATAAAGTTCCCTAATTTGTCGTAGAATTGGGCAATGGATTGAAGGGTCGTTGAAGATGTGACAATTGAACCATCGGTTCGAGTAAAGATGTTGGAGCGCTGGACTTGAGAAACCCCTCGTTGAGGAGCATTTGTTACAGTATCATTCGCGGGCCACACCAAAACTGAAAAGTCTGAAAATGTCAGGGCTTCCCCGGTAACAACGCCGTCCATGGTGGTTGGGTTTGAGGTTGAAATGACAGCCGTCGCGGAACCATCAAGAAGTTTCTTAGTATTGAACTCGGTGGTGTTTGAAATACGATTAATGTCGTTTTTTAATTGTTCGATTTCTTTTTGAATTTCAAGGCGGTCATTGGACGTAAGAGTATCGTTGCCAGCTTGGATGGCCAATTCTCTCATTCGCTGAAGAATGCTGTGGGTCTCATTCATCGCCCCTTCGGCGGTTTGAATGAGGGAAATGCCGTCTTGGACATTCATGATAGCTCGGGTGATACCGCGCACCTGAGTTCGCAACTTTTCCGAAATTGTCAGCCCGGCTGCGTCATCTGAGGCTCGGTTGATTCTTAGACCCGATGAAAGTCGCTCCAGGGTTAATGAAAGTCTCTCATCGTTGACAACAAGGTTCTTTTGCGCATTTAAAGCGGTAATATTTGTGTTGATTCTCAGTGACATTTTTTTGCCTCCATACTTTTTGGGGATGCTCTATTTTTTAGCTATGCCCCTTTTTTCCTTCTATTAAATCCATCGGAAAATTTTTCGCTCATCGTGAGGTCGAATTTCCGATTTTTGGCCGACTAATTAGCTATTTTTTCGCTTTTTCTTTCGCTTTCTTATGAATTTGTGTTATTTGCTCTTTTTTTTAAGATCCTGGATGATTTCCTGCGGGAGATTCTTCAACGGATCCAAATTTTTAACTCTGGCCGCTTCGCGGTTCTCGCGCTGAATCTCCTCATATACTTCCCACCGGTGGACTTTCACATTTTTCGGCGCATTAATTCCGATTTTTACCTGATCTTTTCCGATATCCACCAAAACTATTTCGATGTTGTCGCCGACGATGATTCTTTCATTTATCTTTCGAGTAAGTACAAGCATTAGCTCTCATCCTCCTTTTTAGGGGAGGTTGGAGCGGGCTTCAAGCTGTTTATTTTTTCAGTGCGTTTTGCCATCTCGTCCAAGATTCTTGTCTTCAACTTCAATTCCGGGTTATTGGAAATCACCTGGCGCGCTTTTCGGTTTACGGCGTTGATGACAATCGGGCCCTGCAGGTTGGCCGTCATTTCCTGGACGTTTTCAGGAATTGTTACAATAGCGTAAAGGATTACGTCTTCGGCTTTTTTTAGACCAAGAAATTCGGCGTCGCTATCGCTGATTTCAAGGTCATACGAAAACATGAAGCTCAAGGGTTCGATAATTACGAAAGCAAGTTGCCCATCTTCCACGCACTGCAACCAACGGAACGGGCTGTCTTTTTGGGTATTTAAAATGACGTAACGATGAAGGTGGTCAAACCCTAACAGTCCCTCGGGAAATTCAATGATTTCCTCTGGTGAAATTTCAATTTCGCCGAATCTTAATGTGGTTACCTTCATAGATGCGAATTGCTACTCCCTATCGCAGAAATTCTAGAAGCGTGGTTTGAAGAATCTTGGCGCCGGTTTGAAGAGCCGCCTGAAAAGCGGTCTCCAGTTGCGTCATTCGTGTAATTGCTTCGGGCATATCTATGTTTTCGACAACATCCAGCAACTTCTTTATATTAAATGAAACATTTTCTTGCTTTTCTTTCGAGCCTTGAACCCGGTTAGTCCTGGCACCTGTTTCCGCATGGAGCTGAAGAGTTCTTTCCAAATCTTCCGTGATTGATTTGATGCTTCGTTCGGAAATTCCCTTTACATCGCTTCTTAAAAGATTGTCGCGAAGATCCTGTAGAGTTTCAAAGATTCCCTTCGTGCCGCCTAAACCAAGACCGGAAGCGGAAGCCTCTTCAGGTTTTCCCAGATCACGCACTTTAATGAAAGGTTGCCCCTTTGAATTAGTAAGATTGATGCGGTTTCCATCGGAATCTATCCAGGCGGATAGGTTAAAGCGAGTATCGGTAGAAGAGAACTTATTCAAAAGGTCTCCGACGGTTTTTGCGCCGGTCAAATCAATTTCTCCGGAGAAATCCCCGCTTTGAACGTAAACTTTGGAAAGAGGAACACCGCCTTGATTAACTCTAAGCGCGGAAACAATTGTAGACTCTGTAACCGCAGGGTCAAGGTCACTACCGGTCAATTTGGTATCGGGAGTTCTTCCTGAAATCCCGAGGTCATATGCGGTGGTCGAATCAACATCGATAACTTCAAGAAACCCGTTTGCTCCGCGATTTTTATCTATTATTTCGATTCCATTTTTGTTTGAGTTGATTTTTCCTTCAATATAGATTCCATTTGTCGGGTCGTTTATTTTGTTCAGAACCTCTTGTACCGTCTTTAGTCCCCGAAGATCTATGGTTTTGAAATTCCCGGCTTTATCCGTGATGCGAATTCTCCCTAGACTTACGCCTTTGTTAAATGTGCGATTTGAATTCAAAGAAGAAAGTTCGGTATCCCCCACGACGGCAGGGTCAAGATCAATGGAGCCGATTAAAGTAGGAAGTTGCTTTACGGAAACTGGAGCCCCGGTAAGTTTGTCACGGCTATAATTCGCGGTTCCAAGCACCCAGCCTAAGTCTCTCGCGGTGTTGGTTTTCTCTTCGATCTGCAATCCTTTTCCGCCCGGGGCGCTCGAAACGGCATTTACGATAAATCGCTGGCCCGGCCCATCCCAAATGGCTTGAAATCTATTTGTTTGGTTTATTCGGTCAAGCACATCTTGAATTGTTGATGCTTGTGAAAGATTAACCTCGGTCGGGTTTCCATTGGCGTCGCGTATGACAATAAAACCGACATCGGGAGGGGGAACAATCGTGGAGAGTTGCGAAGCGGCGGTTAATCCTATACCGATTGAATCCCCTGCGATTGCGGTCCCCTGTGAGGATTTTAAAAGTCCAAGTCTACGAGCTATGGTTGTTGCATCACGAACTCGCACCGGAAGGGGGGCGGGAGGGTTACCCAATCCATCCACCTCTTCGACACGGAAATTTGATGCTCCCGCGGTGTTGTCGGTAATCAAGAGGCGTTTTCCTACCGCGTCAAATGAAGCGGTCTGGAGACCACCGGCCTGTAGATTTATCGAATTTATTACGTCTTGGAAGGTCAAAGCAGCCCGTAAATCTATATTTGTGGAAACACCGTTTCTACCTACGATTCGGATGTATCCCTTTTCAATCCCCTTTCCGCCATTCAAAAAAGATATGGGGGTGGTTTCGGATTGGAGGGCGGGGTCAAAAGTTGAAAAGATTTGGTTATTTGCGCCTGAATTTTTCAAGATTCCGAGGTCCGTGGCGACCCGAGCGGGCAAATCTTTTAAGTACAACTGATTTTTTTTCGAATCGATGGAAAAATCTCCGGTTCCGCCTGTGATATCAGTAATTTCAAAACGGTTGTGAACCATGTCGAATTGGGCCCTGATTGATGTTCCCCCGTCGGCCGCATTAATAAGATTAACGACGTCGTTTACTGTGACCGCAAGCGAGATATCCACTCTGTGATTTTTTCCGTCGCGAGTGTTTATGTTTAAGAAGCCGGGAGGAACGCCGGACCCGTTATTAAGACTTGCTAGGGTTGTGCCGGTTGATAACATGGCCGCATCGGACTGCCCGATTAATGTATTTGTAGGGCCCGCGTTTTTCAGTAATCCCAAGGCTTGGGCGGTATCCGAGGGTACTTCCTCGATTCCCGCTTCAAAGCCCCTAGTTGAGTTGATCGCGTAAATTACGTCGTCAAGTCTTAGGGCTCTGCTAAGATCGACCCAGGTATCGACCCCGTTTTCATCGGTTAATACAACGCTTCCTTTCTGGACTCCACTTCCATTATTTAGAACATCAAGGGGAAGCATTTTGGTAAGGGGGGTTAAACGGTCTCCGAATGTCGGTTGGTTGCTGATAGGGGTTTGCCTAAAAAAAAGTTCGGACCCGGAAACATTTTTTGAAAGTGTTATTCCCTTTTCAATTTCCGTTTGGATTTTCTTTTCGTCGCCTTTGTAGCGAACATCCAAAATTTTGGACGCATTAATATTTTTTCGATCCTCGCCCAAACCAAAAGTCACAACATCTTTCATCATGTTCGGATTTTGGCCGTCGATAGTTTCAAAGGGCTTGGATGTAACGTCATTCCCGCCGAAAATAAACTCCCCGCCGACATCGGTATTGCCGACTTCGACCATGTACTGAAGGAGTTGATCGATTTCTTGCGCAATCGCGTCTCTATCGATCTGGGAAAGGCTATCATTCGCGCCTTGAACGGCCAATTCTCTGGCTCTTTGAAGGGTGGACTCCTTCAGAGGGCCTTTGAAATTGCTTTCCGGTGCTTACCTGGGTTTGAGTTTTGGTTAGCTCTTCGTGATTCCTGTTAAGCACTCGCAAAAAGGAGTTTACGATATATTGATTTGTAATTCGCATCATGGGTTTGCCTCCTCGTAAAAGAAGTTAGAAGTTAGAAGTTAGGAGATAGAATTGGGGAACTATAAGCGACGAGGAGCTTTCTACCGAAGCATTCCATTGATAACTTTGTCCAACATGGAATCTACCGTGGAAATCACTTTTGCTGCGGCGCTGTAAGCTTGCTGGAACTTAATTATGTTGGTCAATTCTTCATCCAGGGAAACTCCGCTCAGCTCTTGTCTTTTTGCGTCAAGTTGAGTCATGAGATCCTGACTTGATTTTTTCCCGCGCTCAAATGTTTGACTCTCAACCGCCGCTTGAGTAACAATTTCGTTATAGAAATCGTTAAAATTCGCCTTTCCTCCCTCAAACACCGCTTTTTGTTTAATTTGCGCGATGAGAATGGCGTTTTTTCCGTCTCCATCGCCGTTAAAAGAAGGAAGCCTATCCGTGGGGTTTTCTATGGTTCCTTGGGCTGCGGCAATGGTTTTAAGATCGGAAGAGATGAAATCCTCAAGGGACAGGTTTTTCGCCGAATTCTTATACGGTTTGTTGGTTTGTCTCGAACGCTCTGAACATTTCCGTCGCGAACGGCCAACAAACCCGCGATTTTTCCATTTGTTATAGCCGGGTGAAGATCAAGATTGGCTACTCCATTTCCATTAATAAACAGCGTCGCGCCATTTAACACGCCCCGAACAGTGTTTTCTTGGGTGGTATACTGGTTACCGTCTATGCTAAATACCGCATCCTGGGCTTGCTGATTCGTTTTCAGATTTAAAACCGTGGCTATATTGCTTGTTCCATTCTGAAAACTTATTGCATTTTTCGTTCCGGTAAGCGATGAAGCCATTACTAATTGCCCGGATTCGTTGACGCTCGCATCAATATTCAGGTTGGCGGAGTTAATTATATT
>JACPTH010000259.1 GCA_016192885.1 bacterium
ACCGGCTTCAAAAAATTCCGAAGCGGCGGGGTCAAGGGCAATGTATATATCCTTTCCGGCTTTATAGCCTGCTTTTTCGATCGCGGTTAAAATCAACTCAATTGCTTCTTCGTTTGATTTCAAATTTGGAGCGAAACCGCCTTCATCCCCTACTCCCGTATTGTAGCCCTTTTCCTTCAAAACCCCCTTCAATGAGTGGAATGTTTCGGTCCCCATTCGAAGGGCTTCTCTGAAACAACAAGCACCGGCAGGAAAGACCATGAATTCCTGAAAATCAACGTTATTGTCCGCATGCGCTCCGCCATTTAAGATGTTCATCATCGGAATAGGCAAGGTTGAACCATTAACTCCGCCGATGTATCTGTACATGGGAAACCCAATACAATCTGCTGCAGCCTTTGCAACTGCTAGAGAGACCCCTAATATTGCGTTTGCTCCGAATTTACCCTTGTTTGGAGTTCCGTCTAAGTCAATCATCGTGGAATCGATAGTCCGTTGATCTAACGCATCCATTCCCTCAAGTTTTTGGGCGATTTGTTTATTTACGTATTCAACGGCTTTGAGAACGCCTTTACCTTGAAAGCGTTTCTTGTCGCCGTCCCTCAACTCAAGGGCTTCATGTTCACCGGTTGAAGCTCCGGATGGAACCGCCGCCGTCCCAAATCCCCCGCTTTCAAGATACACTTCGACTTCGACCGTCGGATTCCCTCGGCTATCAAGAATTTCCCGCGCATGGATCGCTTCAATGTAAGACATAACGCCTCCTAAAAATTTTTTCAACTATTTGAAATCAAATGAAATCTCGATTGAATGAGTATATCATAGGAAACGCCAACAAGAAAAAATGAAAATTGAGGAACTTGCAAAATTCGGATGATTAGGAAAGTGAAAGATGAGATCTAAATTTGTAATTTTCGTTTTGTTTTTGTTCGTTTTGGTTTTAAACCTGAACGCACAAAAAAGTTATTCTCCCACTAATTCTAAACGAATCGCCGTGTTGCCGTTTCAAACTGCCACCGGAATCAATGGTTGGTGGGGGGGAGGGTTCGATCCTGGAATGGCGATTACCGATTTGTTAACCAGGGAACTTTCTCATTCAAAAAAATTTGTTCTTATTGATCGCAAAAGCCTTGACTTGGTTATTCGTGAACAACGCCTAAGTTTAGCCGGAAAGGTGACGATTGAAACCGCAGCAAAAATTGGAAGGCTGGCGGGGGCCCAATACATAATTACCGGGACTATCACCGAATTCGCTCAGGTAAAATCCGGGGGAAAGGAGTTTTCCCTCCCTATTCGCGGGGGAAACGTGAAGCTTGGAAACGTCAAAAACAAGATCCGTACAAGCGTGATTTCCACCATTATTGATGTAAATACCGGTGTTATAAGCCAATCGGTAGGATCAATCGATGAGACTTCCGTTAGAGATTTTAAATTGAACGGTTCGTACCAAGGCTATGACCTTGGTTTCGATCAAAAGGAGTTTCACAATTCGGGAGTTGGAAAGTCTTTGTCAAAAATTGCAAAAAATCTTTCCAATGAGATTCAAACCGTTCCTTTTAAAGATTTTGAGACCCTCTCCATTTTGGAAGGTTATGTGATGGCAATTGATGGAACTCATGTTTTTCTCAACATTGGCGAGAAAGCAGGCGTTCAGAACGGGATGGTTTTTGAAATTAGTCGGCAATTCGATCTTTCCGACCCGGTAACCGGCGAAAAAAAGGCCGCATCAAAACCGGTCGGCCAAATAAAAATCGTTGGTGTTGAGGAGCAGACCTCCGCCGGAGTAGTACAAGATGAAAACCCTAAGATTAATTGTCAGTTTCTCAATTTATCCATGCCGTTTGCTTTTAGCAGAAAATGTTGAGAAGAAAAATTCTTCTTTCCCAATTTCCGTGATTGTGATTGATCCAGGGCACCCTTCGGAAGTTAACTCGGGTCGAGCGATTCAAAACGGAACTACGGAACTTGAAATGAATTGGGAAGTGGCTGAAAGGCTCGTAAAAATACTTGAATCAAACTCTCATTTGAGGGTTTTAAAGACCCGCGAAGTTCGAGACTCATTTATGAGTAATAAAGACCGATCAGCGACTGCCAACAAGGCATCCGCGACTATTTTTTTGAGATTGCATTGCGACACCGGGTCGGGGTCCGGTTTTACCATTTATTATCCCGATCGCCAAGGGAAAAAAAACGGAAAAACAGGGCCATCCCAAGAAATAATAAAGCAGAGCGGGGAGGCTGCGCATTTTATCCATAGGGGCATGTGTGAAAAACTTGGAAACTGCTTGAAAGACAATGGAATTAAAGGGGATAGCGCTACATTCGTAGGAGGCAAACAAGGGGCGCTTACCGGGTCTATTTTCTCCGAAGTTCCTGCGGTAACCGTTGAAATGGTGTTTCTAAGCAATAAAAGTGACGCTGAGTTTATCAAATGTGAAAAGGGAAAACAATCTTTGGCTCAAGCCCTTGCTCAAGGCGTTTTCCTTTGGGTTCGCGAGAAGGAAATCAGGAAGTGACAATTTATTTTATGGTTCAGGTTTTTTAGATATTTCGATCTTGTCGGTTTGGTTTTTAGCTGATGTCCATCGATTTCTGAAGCACTAAAATAGTTTGCCGGGAATCCTAGCCGAAATTCCTCTTGAAAATTCTTTTCTCACCAATGCGCTTGTTTTCGCTATTGAAATGACTTAATAAAGCTGGTAGCATTTGATCGAGATATTTTGAATTCCAAGGAGGATAACATGGCCATAGATTTTAAAGGCTTTATTCCCAAAGAACCAGAACAACCTTTCGAGTTAAATATCGACATTGAAACTATTTTGAATTTAATTATGAAAGAGTTGTATGTTCACGGAAAGAAAACTCCAAGACAGATTGGAAAAAACATAAGAGTTAAGTCCGAAATAGTTCAAAAACTCATAAATGATTTAAAAGCTCAGGAGCTTGTTGGAATGGTAGGAGGTTCCGGAATGGGTTCTGATTACCAATACGGGCTTTATCCTAAAGGCCTTGAACAAGCAAAGAACATTTATGCAAGAGATACCTACCTTGGCCCGGCCCCGGTTGGCTTTGAACAATACCTAAAAATCACTAAGCAGGTTTTGGAAACGGTAAAAAAGAATTTTGTAATTAACGAACGTCTTCTTACCGAAAAATTTGCCCACCACCTGGGGTACAAAGACGTTTTGATGCAAATTGGGCAGGCGGTATGCGCCCGAAAGCCTGCTTTTGTTTTTGGCTTCCCTGGAAACGGAAAGACCTTTTTGTGCAGTAGTGTGGTAAAACTTTTGCCTCCAACGCTAGTTCCTTATGCGGTTGATGTA
>JACPTH010000189.1 GCA_016192885.1 bacterium
AAGTATCAAATTAATCAAAGGAGGTCTCAAGAAGACACCAGCACGCAGAGTGGGAATTGCTGGATCACTCCTGAAAAAAGTGTACGTTTGCCCTGGGGTTGGATGTCGCTTGTATAACGCTCATCTTCCCAATCAAAAACGAGAAAAATATCATGTACAATTTCGACAAAACCCGTCGTGCTAAATAGCAGTTGAGTTTCAGTAGCAACCGGATCTTCAATCTTGGGCTGGGTGTCACCGTTGGTGATCTTCCAGCGCGATCGAACAACCTTTAATTTTCCTTGGTCATCTATGCTTATAAGGTCGCCTTCAATGAGGCTCTTGCTGGGGTTAACTAATATTCTATCCCCGAAAATTCTTATAGAACCAGTTCCAGTGCGAGTTAAAAGAAAATCTCGGTCATTCTGGGCCGTAACAACATCCAAGTAGCCAATACGCTTTCCCGCAGCAAGATTCCCGATTATTGGTTCTCCCTCAGGGTCATCCGGATTTGGAAAACTTACCGTAAGAGTTAAAGCAATATTGGTGTTGCCTTTTAACTCCCAGGAAACGATATCTCCATCGGATGAGGTTGAATTACCCTAATCATCCTCTATGTTCCATTGAACAGCGACAATTTTCCCATCCCCGGAATAATCATAGGAAAAAGTTAATTTGTTTCCCAAAAAGGCTAATTTTGTCTTTGGGAACAATGTAAAAATATCTTTGGATGTCCTTTTGGTAATGATCTTTCGCAAGAAAAAAAGACTTGAAGTTTTTAACATGGGTTTTTGAAGATTGCTTCCAGTGAACAAAATATATTCAAAACTTCTTTCGCCTTTTTGGGTCTCGTAAACGTTAACTGATACAAAACCATTTATTGAAGATTGGGGGAACAAAAGATTTGTATCGATTGTGAAGCTGCCAACATTTTTTCCATCAGAGGGAATCGCAGGGGTAGAAACTGGCTTAATTCCGACGGTGAAAGACCATGTGGCGGAAGCCTGGTGACCGCCCGAATCTGTTAGTGTGAAATTAACATTATGTGTGCCAATTGAGAAAACGTTTTCAGGGTTGAGAGGCAACCGGTAAATGAAAGTTTTTTCGCTGATCCCTTGGAGGGGCACGGCATGCCGTGCCCGTACGGATTTGCCATCAAGAGTCATTTGAGTTTGAACGATCTTTTCATCGGAAGCAAAAGAAACCCAGATATCGGGAAGTAGCGTTCCGGCTTCGTCTTTGGGGCCATAGTCGATGATTCGTAAGCCTGATGGGGCGATGAAATGCGATGGAATTGTTAAGCGAATGCCTTCGATTGTGATTTCGCGGGCTGGAATTGCAATTGTGCAAGTTTCGGTTTTTTTAAGAGAAACTATTTTCGCGGTTGACAGGCGTTTTTCGACGGCATTTTTGAATTGCTCGATAGCATCAAGGTATAATTTGGTTTCGCTGTGAAGCGCTTTAAATTTGAGGGTTTCAGCAACTGCCAGGGCCAGAGGAATACCTTTCTCTTCAAGGGCAGATAAAACGTCTTGAGTATCCGTTGATTTGCCT
>JACPTH010000190.1:0-3516 GCA_016192885.1 bacterium
TCGGCGCATTAGTTGAACGCCCCACGTTTATCGAAAACTTAACCGGTTTTGAGAACTTGCATTGGTTCGGTTCTCTCAACAAACCTACTAGTCGAGAAAGAGTTTCTGAGGTTTTGAAGCAAGTCGGGTTAAAAGATGACGCGGCATCTTCCCCTTTTGGAGTTTATTCCACTGGAATGAAGCAGCGTTTAGGAGTAGCTAGCGCTATTTTGCACCGACCTTCGCTAATTGTTTTGGATGAGCCTACCAGCGGAATGGACCCCCAGGGCCGCGCCCATATGCGAGAGATCCTTCGTGAAATCCATAAACAAGAGGGAACCACCATTTTCCTTTCTTCTCACTTGCTTGACGAAGTTCAGCGACTCTGTGACTATGTGGCAATAATCGATCATGGACGTACGGTTCGCGAAGGCCATGTACATCAATTGCTGGATCATGAAGAAGAAACATGGGAAATTAGACTTCCCTCCGAAGAAATTCCCGAAGCGATCAAAACGCTGTCAAGCTTGTCCGAAGTTTTTTCAGCCAAGAATGTCCCCGGCGGAATTGAGGTAAACGCGAAACCTTCTTCCTCGGCGGTCATTAATAAAACTTTGATTTTATCAAATTTTAAGGTTTCCGCGCTAATCCCGAAGGGAGCTTCCCTCGAAGAAACTTTTTTGGCCCTTACTTCAGACGCGACGGAATGATGAAAAAAAGTATCTTCTCAATAATTGGGGGTAAAATAAAGATTGGAAAAAAAATGAAAGCTATTTCGGAGGTCGCACCGCGACCGACCGCGGGGTTTGAGATACGCGAATTCACTTCGCGTGTCGAAAGGGGGCGCGTGCCCCCTTTTAATGAATAGGTTTGAAAAAAATGCTACGGTTTGTAGTTTTATTACAATTTGAAATGAGAAAAGTCTTCGCAAGAAAAAAGGCAATTCTTTTTTTGATCGCTCTTAATGTCGTTCCGATTCTCGCGAGTATTTTAGCTTTGCTTGTATACGCGAAAGTAAAAACCTGGGGGTTGGGAGGGCTTGAATTCTCAATGTTGGTTAAAATGATGAAAGCTCTTTTTACCGCACACCTCAAACTTTTTTTCTGGATTTCTCCGTTTTTTTTGGCTTTGGTAATTGGAGATAGTTTCTCAGGGGAATCCGGGAAAGGTTATCTAAAAATTATTTTGGGAAAATCCTTTGCCATTGTAATCTTTCTTCTTCTCGCGGTAACTCTAGGGGGTATTTTTTTGCAAGTCGACATTTGGGTCGCCCGTTTGGTCAGCGTAAGTCCCGGAGTAATAATGGATATGACCGCAAATGCATCGATAATTGACTCGATCACCGCTTTAAGGGTTCTTTTTATCATGTTCGTCGCGAACCTAACTTTTATAGGTTTTTTTATTCTTTTTTCTCAATTTTGGGATTCCCCAATTCTTATGGCTTTGGCCAGCCTGATTGTATTGATGAGCATTCAAACATATGTTTTAATGGCCCCGTTTTTGGCCAGATTTGATCCGATTTACGCCGCTTTGGAAAAGTGGTGCTTTACTCGGCATCTATCCAATCTTTTCGCGATGGAAAACATTAGCAGTGTTTTAAGCAATGATCTCACCCTTTCGGATGAAAGACTTTGGAACCCGCTTGTCGCCTCATTTGGATGGGCGATTTTTTTCTTTCTAATTGCGTGGTTATTTTTCGAGCGAAAACCAATTTTGAATTAGGACCAAGTGGAAAAACCAAAAACCTTGGTGGCTATGTCGGGAGGAGTAGATTCCTCAGTTGCCGCTGCCCTTCTTCTCGAACAAGGCCATGATATTATCGGAGTAACTTTAAAAACATTTTGCTATTCAGAATTTCCGGGGGGTCCAAAAAGTTGCTGCGGTTTGGAAGGGGTAATGGATGCCAAGATGGTCTCGAACAAACTTGGAATTCAGCATATGGTTTATGATGTTACAAAAACCTTTGAGAAAGAAGTAATCGATGACTTTATCAAGGAGTATTCAGCCGGCAGAACTCCGAATCCTTGCGTTAGGTGCAACGCAACCGTAAAAATACCGGATCTTCTTAAACGAGCCAAAACTCTGGGTTGTACCTTTGTAGCAACCGGACATTATGCCCGAATTAAGAAGTTAGATGAAAATTTCCTTATGTATCGCGGGATTGATCGGGATAAAGATCAGTCATATTTTCTGTGGGAAATCCCCAAATTTGTTCTTCCAAATTTGCTTTTTCCTCTTGGAAACCTTACCAAAAGCGAAGTTAGAGCTCATGCGCGCAGATTCGGCCTTGACAATGCCGAAAAACCTGAATCGCAAGAAGTCTGTTTTATTCCCCAAAAGAATTATTTTGATTTCCTTCAAACTTGCTTACCTAAAAACCACTCAGGATTTTCTTCCGGCGCTTTGTTAACAGTCGATAGAAAAGTGATCGGGACTCATAAGGGTTTTCTAAGATATACGGTTGGGCAACGAAAAGGTTTGGGGGGCGGTCATGGGAAAAAATTGTACGTAATCAAGATAGAACCCCTGACCCGAGAAGTAACCGTGGGGGAAGAAAAGGACCTTTACTTCAATAAAATTGAGGTCGCCCAAACCAATGTTTTAGTCCCCTCTTTTCCTTTTGGGGAAATTATTGGGGTTCAAATCAGGCATCGTTTTCAACCGGTGCTTGCGAGGCTAGAACGATGTGATTTAGATCGGTGGCTTATAACGTTTGAAACCCCCGCAAAAGCCGCGACTCCTGGCCAATCGGCAGCAGTTTTTCTGGAAAATCTTCTTCTCGGAGGGGGAAAAATCGAATCCGCTTCCTAACCCCTAGTCTCCGCTTCCTAACTCATCTCCTGACCCATCATTGCTGGGCTCTGGTTCAGAAGCTAAAAATCTATCGATTTTTTCAAGGTCATCACATTTAACTCCGGCCGCCAACAAACGAACAATGGTCTTGCCTAACCCGCTAGGAGTAAAGGTTGCAAGAAGCCAACGACCCCTCAAGATTTCGCGATTACTAGAAGTTACATCAAGGGCATTGGACAAAGCTTTTTCACTGATTTTGGACCAACGCCTACCTGGAATGGGTTCAAAAGGGGGCCATCCTTGCTTAATTTTCCCTAAGAGTTCGTAGGGGGGAAGCGAGGCAACCCCGGTAAGCGCTATTGAAACTTTCGAAGAATTTTTTTGCGGCGCGGATTCCGGATTTTTTGAGGATGCCTGCTCGACAGAAAGCTTTGCAAGCGCTGAGGAAAGCCGATGTCTAATGACTTTAAGAAGGGAAACCACTTCTTTCGTTGCTACGTCAGCCTTTATTAGAAAAAGTTCCGGTGAAACAAATCGGCTTCCCAAACTTGGCGATTGGAGGAGCCCTGTTTGAACAAAATAGTTGGAGATTTCGCGCAATAGGCCTTGGGGAGCGCTTAAAGAAATTGAAATATCGACGCGGTCCTTTGCTCCAGGGACAGAAATCGCGGCAAAAGCCGGGTTTGATTCCAATTCGCAAATTAAAGTGTAAAATCGCCTTTCCGGGAAAAAAACAAGGGTCTG
>JACPTH010000190.1:3527-12537 GCA_016192885.1 bacterium
GTAGGAAGTTCGGAGATTCCAACATGATTAACCCAAGCTCTTTGAAAAGTCCCCTTTTCAAGAACGCGGAGATCAGATTCATACATTTCTCGCCATGATTCGTAAAAAAGCTTCCAATCAGAGGTTGAAGCGATTTCATTCCAACCTGAAAAAACCTCATCCGCTGATTCTTTAAGAGAATTGAATTGTCCCAAGGGGGAGGAAGCTACGGCTGCAAAAACTATTTTCCCCGGGAAGCTCCAAACATCATAAGTCCAATTAACCCCGTTATCGGAGGCCATAACAAAACGCTCTCCCAAAAACTTTGCGAACCCAAGATAATCGGCATCGGAACTATCCCAAGAAGAAAGTTGGACCATTGTGGGAAAAGTGGCGACGCCGGTGGGTTGAACCGCCTTTACTTCATCTTGAGGAAATTTAAAGTTACTGACTATGGAAGAAAGCTTTTCCTTAGCTTGCTTCAATGGCCCCTCAACCCAAATAGAAATATTGGGAAAAACTCTGGAACCTTTCTTCTTTGAATTCTCGAATTGAATATGCGACTGAATGGCATCGTTAATTGTTGGGGAACGGTCTCCAACTTTCCAGTTCGCCAGACCCGCTGAAATATGCTTGCAAAGAACCAAAGCTTGTTCTTCTGATTCCGATGGGGAATAGGGAAGATAAAGCGCTAATTGAACAACCATTGGAGATTCAAGAATTCTCCAAAGCCCCCCCTTTCGATGTAACAACTTTTCTAAGGAAACATCCTTGGGTTCTGAGAGGCGCTCTTTTAAAAAAAGAGCGAATTCATGGCTACGGCCACAACCGCGAATAACGGGAACATCAAAAGTCAAAACAAGTGTTGACACTTGAGATGAAACGTCTTCATGCCAGGTATAAAACCAAGGGTTAGCAGAAAAACAAGAAACCGCAAAAAAAACAAAGCCAATGGTAAAAATCCGCTTCAAAAACTTTTGACACCCCCTTTGGAGGAAAAGTAACATATTGCCAGATTATATTCGCGTTATCGCAAAGGGTCAAGAAAAAGCTGACAAAAAAAATTCCGTAATTGCAAGCAATAATTAAAAATCAGAAAACCCTCCGTTTGATGCCGTTTCTGAAGCCTTGGTTTCGGTGGGAGGTGGGGGAACAGGCTGTACCGCTTCTGTACTCACGTTACTAATAGGTTTCGCGCTCGAAGAAACATCATCAGGCTTTGAAACATCATCAGGCTTTACTTCACCGATTTTTATTTCAGCCCCGCTTGTTTTTGCTTCACTTGCTACTGTTACAACCTCTTTGGGGGGGGCCTCTTTTGGAGTAGTGCTTTCCTCGAAACTATCAAAGCCGCCAGCTCCGGAAGGCGTTGAAGACGGGGTTTCGGTTGGCGTGGGAGTTTCATCAAATCCTTTAGAAAAATCTTCGGAGCCGGTATTTTGAGATGTTCCTGCGTCGCTCTTGGTCGGGGGTTTAAGAGGCTCATCAAGGGGTTCGGATCCGATTTCCTCGGTGGAAGAGCCAAGTCCTGCATTATCTCCAAGTAGACCTTCCTCATCTTCGGGATTGATTGTTACCTCCGACCCCATTAGCGGATCTTCATCCCCAAAAAAACCTTCCTCCGTGCTTGCTTGAACGATTCCACCTTTTTCGTCGGGCAATTTGTACGGGCCTTCTCCGTTCTGCCATTGATCTCTTACATATTCACGAAATCTAACGCATGCAGGCCTTAAGCCAAAAAGACTCGGGAGATACGATGAATAGGATGCCGTAAGACCCGCCACCGCGATCGCCACCATTGTCATTGTTTTAATGAAAACATTTAAGGAGGGCCCTGAGGAATCTTTAAGATTGTTTCCGACCATGCCTCCCACCACGGCAACTTTATGAACATCCCCACCCTTTCCGCCAAATTTGCCCGATTCAACGAATCTTTTTGCGCTGTCCCAAATTCCGCCTGAGTTAACGGCAAAAAGCGCCAAACAAAAGCAACTCACAGTTCCGCCGAGCAAAAACCCCAAAACTCCGTTAGGGCCCAAAAACAACCCTAAAAAAATTGGAAAAGCGGTTGCCAAGGAAATTGGAAAAACCATTTCTTGGTGAGAAGCTTTTGTTGATAAGGAGACACACGCTGAATAGTCGGCTTTTGCTCCTCCTTCTCCTTTGGCAAGTCCCGGAATTTCCTTAAACTGTCGGCGAATTTCTTCAACTATTTGTTGAGAAATTCTGCTGACCCCTTGCATGCTAAGTCCTAAAAACACCAATGAAATTACGACGCCAAGAAAGACTCCAACCATAACTTGGGGGTCAAGTACATTTACGTTGTAATACGTCATGAAATCGTTAACGGTCGCGCTTGCCAGGAGAACCGCCTTCTTCTCGGGAAAAATGTATCTATCAAGTATTTCAGGGTTTGAAAGGGTGGTGATTTTAAATAATCCCGCGTGCAGTTCTTCAATGTAGGCGCCAAGTAAGGAAACCACGGTTAGGACCGCGGAACCAACCGAAAGACCCTTGACCATGGTTCCTAGGGCCGCTCCCGAAGCGTCTAATGAGCCGACCCTTTTTTTCCCTTCAGGGGGAAGATTAGATAATTCGGCGAGGGTGTTTGCATTTTTAGCGATTGCTCCGAAAGCGCTAACTGAAAGGGTAACTCCGAGGGTCGAAACCATTCCTACCGCTGCCAGGGATATCCCGTACAGGCCCATAAGGGTGTTATCAAATCCTCCGCCAAACTCAAAGGAGGCCAATAGCGCGAAACATATTGAAATAACCGGAATCCCCGTAGACAACATACCGTTGGACAAACCATTAATGAGTAGCGCATAGGGACCGATATTTGCTTGATTGGCGGCATTTTGAGCAGGTTCCAAATCGAGAGAGGTATAGTGTTCCGCGACCCATCCGATAATAAAAGAACAAAACAGACCGCTTAGAATTGACCCGATAAGTCGAAATTGGCTGGACACAAAAATCCAAACCAATATTATCGAAACTATCGCCAACAAAATTGAAATGATTAGAATTCCATTTTTTAATACACCTACCAGATCTTTTGGCCCAAGTTCTTCGGTTTCACCAATCTTCACTAGGTAAACGCTTAAAACGGAAAAAATTGTTCCAAACCCGGCAAGAACTAATGGAAGAAGGATTGCGTGAATTTGAAGATTTAGCAGGGAAGGACTAGCGAATGCTGCTGATCCCAAGACCATCGCAGCAAGAATAGAACAACAAAAAGATTCGTAAAGATCTGCAGCCATCCCGGAGACGCCGGAAATGTTCTCCCCTATATTTTCAGCCATTAACGCGGGGTTTCGAAGATCGACATCGGCCAAATTGGCTTCCACTTTTCCGCCCAAATATGCCGCGGAACCCGCGGCGGCACCCCAAAGCCCCCCGCCCACCCGCGAAAATAAGGCGTAACAACTGGCTCCAATCCCAAATGTTAGCATGACAGTGGTAACTTCGCCGACATCTTTTAAGGAAAACCCTGCAAAAAAGCTTTCTCTCAATTCATCACGATGAACTAAAACATAATTTAAAATTTTCCACCAAATTGAAATGTCCAAAAGTCCCAAACTGACAACCATTAAGCCCGCAACAGCACCGCTTCGAAAAGCGATTAGGAAAGCCTGGCTTAATGATTTTCCCGCGCTAAAAGCGACTCTGTTCGCCGCATTTGCTGATGCCTTAATGCCAAGATAACCGCTTATGGCGCTGAAAAGACCTCCGGAAAGGAAGGCGATGGGCAGCCATGGGCTTTGGACTCTAAGAATAAAAGCTAAAAACGCGAAAAAACCGCAGGCAACCACAAAAAACATGCCAATTATTTGGTAATTTGACCAAAGATAAGAAAGAGCGCCCTCTTTGAAATTCGATGCGGCTTCTTTTGATTGGTCCGTTCCTTGCTCACTTTCCATCATTTGGGAATGGAAAACATAAGCAAACAAAAGCCCTATGATTGAACTGATTGGCGCAATCCAAAACAAATTTTGTATGTCCATGAAACCTCCCCTTTTAAACCCTCATGACGGAAGTATCAAAGCAAAAGTCTTTATCATAAAATATTGAATTGTTGATGAGAGCTTTTAGTGTGTCATTATATCTATATGTTGTTTGCATTGTCAAGGCAACGAAACAGGTCTCGCCAATTCTCATTTCAAGGATTGGCGCCTATTTGTAAGATGTTTCTCAATGTAGGCTCCATTCTCAAATGGATTATTGCCTACTACCGCTACAAACTCTTCCTTTGAAACAAGCTACCTGTTATAATTCCGGAAAAAAGCGCTAAAGGTCCCAAAAAAATGCTCCGCTTCCGTTAACTTAAGCATGCCTCATGTCATCTCGAACGAATTTGAGAGATCAAAATCTTCACCAAAAGTGCAAAGAGATTTCTGTTGCGCGACGCCTCCCTTCGAAAATGACAAAGGAGGTGCAGCCTTCTGCTTAAGTTAACGGCAGTGGAAAATGGTCAGGGGCGTCTGTTTTAGGGCTAGGGAGATGAACCAAAATGGCGATAGGAATTGAGGTTGATGGCATAGAAAAAACTTTTTTTGTCGCCGAGAAAGAGACCGGAGTTTTGGGGGCCATTCGCGGTCTTTTCAATCGTCGATATAGGAGGTTAAAAGCTCTGGATTCCCTTTCTTTTTCAATCCAGTCAGGGGAAATGATCGGGTTTATCGGCCCAAACGGCGCAGGCAAAAGCACGACGATAAAAATTCTTTCGGGAATATTGCTTCCTGATAAGGGAAAATGCGAAGTCCTTGGAATTACACCATGGGAAAACAGAATTTCTCATGTTAGCCGTATCGGAGTGGTATTCGGGCAACGAACCCAACTTTGGTGGGATCTTCCCGTAATTGAATCGTTTGAGCTTTTAAGGGATATTTATCGAGTTCCGAATGAAAGATACAGGCAAAATTTGGATGAGCTCTCTCAAATGCTTGATTTGACTTCCATCTTTAATATTCCCGTTAGGCAACTTAGTCTTGGACAACGGATGCGATGCGATTTAACCGCGGCGCTTTTACATTCTCCTTCCATACTCTTTCTTGACGAGCCTACAATTGGCTTGGATGCTCCTTCCAAACTGGCGGTAAGAGGTTTTTTAAGCAGACTTAACAAAACTCTTGGAACCACCATCATCATTACGACTCACGATCTTGACGACATTGAATCGCTTTGCAAGCGTGTACTTGTAATAAATAGCGGACGCCTATTGTTTGACGGTTGTCTTGAAGATTTAAGAAAGAGTTTCTTCCGAGAAAGACGGCTAAAAATAGATTTTGATGAATGCAACTCCGATTTTCATGTATTAGATTTAAAAATTGTTTCTCGCGAAGGTAATCGCATAATTTTTTCATTTGACCCGGAAAGCATTTCGGCACCGGTGCTAATTCAAAAGATCGCGGAAAAACATAACATACGAGATATTTTTGTCGAAAATCCTCCCATTGAGGAAGTGATTTCCCGCTTGTACCATGACTCAAATAAATGAATCCTTACCTATCCATCGTTTTAACTCGCGTAAAGATGTTGCTGCAATACCGCGTCGCCGCCCTGGCAGGGATCTCAACGCAATTATTTTGGGGATTGATACGGGTTATGATTTTCGGAGCTTTTTACGAAAAATCCGGTAACCAAACTCTTACCTTTAGCGAGTGCGTAATTTACATTTGGCTTGGCCAAGCGATTTTCGCGATGTTTCCATGGTATCCCGATCATGAAATCCAAGCCATGGTAAGATCCGGAAATATCGCTTATGAGCTTTCAAGGCCGATTGATCTTTACTGGTTTTGGTTTTTTAGAGCTTTTGCAACCCGGGCCGCTCCCACCCTTCTTCGTAGTTTTCCAATTTTCCTGATCGCAGGGTTATTTTTCGGCCTAAAGATCCCTTCAGATTTTTCGCACCTGCTTGGATGGCTTATTGCAACTCTGGGGGGCCTTGCTCTTAGCGCCTCGATTTCCGCAATTTTGTCGATATCCGTTCTTTTTACCCTTAACGGAGATGGAGTTACCAAACTTTTCCCGGCGGTTGCTTACATTTTTTCGGGTATGATCGTCCCCCTCCCTCTTTTTCCAGAAAGCTGGCAGTTGTTTCTGAAAGCCCTCCCATTTAGCGCATTTCTCGATGCTCCATTTAAGATCTACATAGGGAAAGTTTCCAATGATGAATTTCTTTCGATTCTAGCTCATCAGGCCGCATGGGTGCTTTTCTTCGTTTTCACCGGAAAATTCCTCTTGAATAGGGCCGTTCGCAGAATCACGGTACAAGGAGGGTAAACTTGAAGGATTTGCGCTTGTACTTTCGTCTTGTTTCCGTTTCGATTAAAAGCCAGATGGAATATCGCGCTTCTTTTTTAATGACGAGCTTTGGAAACTTTCTTCTTACCGGTATCGATTTTGTCGGAGTTTGGGTATTGTTTTCAAGGTTTGGAAAACTCAAAGACTGGTCGCTACCTGAGGCTGCGATTTTATATGGGATTATTAATATGGGTTTCGCTCTCTCCGAAGCCGTATTTCGAGGTTTTGACACCTTCGATCGAATGGTAAAATCCGGGGACTTTGACAGAGTTTTGTTAAGACCCCGAAACACCGTCATTCAAATTCTCGGGCAAGAGCTCCAAATGATGCGAATCGGCCGCTTTTCCCAAGGATTGGCGGTAATCCTTTGGGGGGGATTAAAGCTGAAAATATTTTTTTCAATTCCCTGCCTTGCGCTTTTGTTATTTGCGATCCTTGGAAGCGCAGCCCTATTTTCCGGGCTTTTTGTTTTGCAGGCGACCCTTTCATTTTGGACAATCGATTCATTGGAGATTGTAAACACAGTAACTTATGGAGGAGTTGAAACGGCGCAGTTTCCTTTGAGCATTTACAATAGATGGTTTAGAGGTTTTTTCACATTTGTAATTCCCCTCGCTTGCATTAACTATTTTCCAGCGCACGCGATCCTGGGGAAAAAAGATGTTTTGGGGTACCCCGAATTCTTCGGATGGGTTTCCCCTTTTTTTGGTTTTGCTTTCCTTTGGTTTTGTTTTAAAATATGGGAGTTCGGTGTGCGGAATTACAAATCCACCGGAAGTTGAAAAAAAAATAATACAAATTCCATTTTATTTGTTCGTATATTATTTGTAGGGGTGTATTGCGGATGTCCTAATTAAGTCACTATGCGGGGTCGAGATGAGCTGTCAGTGCGAATCAGAGAGAACTTTCGCCTTGACCAAAATTTGTTGAGCGATTCAGCCTTGCGGAAAGAAGAAGCATGTCTCCGTTTCTTATCGTTTGAGTTACTTTGAAACCGGCTTCACGAACTAGATTAATAATATCGTTGAATTTGAAAATGGTTGAGAGGAACCCCAAATCAACATATCTTTCAGCCAACTTTCGCGATACTTTTCCGCGAGGTTTTAACAATACGGACGCGTGAAGAACCCCATTCGGAGTTAAAACTCTTGCTATGGATGCAAGGGCTTCTTCCGGGTGAGCAATAACGTGAAGGCCTCCAAAACATAGAATCGTAGAAAAAGATTCCTTGCAGAATGGAATGGCCCGCGCATCCGCTAAGATAGTCTGAAAACCCGCCTAGCTTCGCCCGCCAAACGGTAAGCATGTTAAGTAGCGAAAGCGGAGCATAGGCAATCGAGTAAAGTCGATAGGCGAATGTGACCTTCTTTACCGATTCGGTAGATGTTTGCTCCAAAAAAGCTGAAAAATCAATACGCTTGTACTGGAAACTTTTTACGGCAACTTTTTCGCACCATTTGCAGCGAAATCCCAAGGAATCTAAACAAAGCCTGGTTTTGCAAAGAGGGCATTCAAGTTTTGAAGTAAAGTCAGAGTTCATTTTCTCCAACATTTCAGCCTTGGGAAAATCATATCCATCCACGTTCTGAATACCATTTATATGTAAGACGAATTCCTGTTTCCAAACTGGTTAGGGAAATGCGGCCAAAAAGGTTCAAGAAGCTTGAAAAATCTTGCAACCAGCAAGTTTGCTCCATTTCTAAAACCTTCCCGCTGCTAAAAATCTGAGGTTTCCCGGTTGCAATCTCAATGCAGTCGGCGAATTTCCCCAAAATTTTAGCGAGAGAGCCGGGAATGAAAAAAGTTTTGAGAGAATTTCCCGAGGCATTTCCCAGCGCCTTTTTCAAATCCTCATCGGTTAGAAGTTCTTGGTTTCCGACGTTTAAAAGGCTTGTCCGCGGAATATTTTCAACTACCGCAAGAAGCATTTTTACAAAATCGTCTATGTAAAGAAGATTGAAAAATTTCACCCTTGTTGCGATTTTTAAAAAATACCCCCGCGAGGCAAGCCTAAATAGGCCGAGAAAATTCTTATCGCCGGGCCCGTAAACGGAGCAAGGCCTTAACACAACAATCGGAAATTTTCGCGCGAAACCTAATGCCAAACTTTCGCCTAAATTCTTGGTTTTTCCGTATAATCCAATAGGCTTACAGCCTACGCTTTCGGAAAGGGGAAGACCGTTTTGGGAAGGTCCTAGCGCGGCCACCGAAGAAACATGCACTAGCGCCGGCGGACGATCGGAATTTTCAAAAGCCGCAAGGATTTCCTTAACCGTTGATACGTTTGCTGAAAAGAATCGTTCTCTTTGCGAACCAAACATGTTACCGGCCAAATTTACTACGACATCCTGGTGCGAAATAAGTTTTCCAAGCAAGGGGGAATTTTTAATTTGCATTTGAACGATTCGAGTTTCGGGTAAAAAGCTTGCGGAAGATCCAGGCAAAATAAGAGCCGTTACGGAATGCCCCTTTGACTGAGCCGCAACGGTTAAGGCGGTTCCGATAAAACCGTTTGCTCCGATGATCATCAATCTCATGAAGTCAGCTGAGAAAAAATCATTGGCTTTTTCGGTTCCAACGCGGCGGAAAAAAGTTCGTGGACATTTTTACAACTCTTGTACTTTTCCCCGTGGGATCTTTCTTCGTGAAGGTTACGTCAAGGTGTATCCAGGTTCTGCAGGGCGGATCTCCGGCGTGACTTTGAAAATCCTTTTTGAGCGTCCAATCG
>JACPTH010000190.1:12593-14243 GCA_016192885.1 bacterium
CATTTACGATCACGCGATTGTAGCTATTCCCAAGTTTTCGCTGAATTGACTTCCCGTCGAGGCGATATGAAGCAATTTCGGTATTTCCGTCAAAATCTCTATACACGGGGAATGATATCTCCTCGGAGGAGATTTTTAAATCAGCGGTAGAGACCGAATTTTGAAAATCGTTCCGGAAGTGTTCGATGAACAAAGTCGCTTCCCTTAGAACCTCCGTTCCTTCTTCTCCCCGAAGGAAAAGTTGTCGAAGTTGGTTAAGCGCTACCATGCTGCTTCCGACAACTAGCGCCAAAATTGAAGCAGCCATGACAAGCTCAACCAGGGTAAAAGCTCGCGACGCTTGCTTTTTCGCTTTTATACAATTACAAGTTTTCATTCGCATACAGGGTTGTTTGAGTTAAAGAACGACTGCTCCCCGCTCCTTCCAAAGGTTTCCACATGATTTGGACATTAATTTTCTTATATTTCAGAAGCCCGTCTTTTTGGAATTCCGAAATTTCAATTTTTCGAGATAGACTTCCGATATCGCTTATGCAAAATAGCCAGTGAGAACCGGTTGCTATTGGTACCCCATCCTTGATTCTATCATTTTCGATAACCCCGATCGGAAGTTCCGAAAATGGAATCGAAAAAACCTGTTCGGTCAATTCGTAGGCGGCACAGTGGGCAAACATATCTTCAATGTTAACTCCCATTCCGCGCCGGCTTTCACCGGAAAGAAAAATTAACGGGCCGAGCATCAAAATCAAAATGAACAATGCGAAGGTCAATTCAAAAAAAGTAAATCCTTGCGACTTATTCATACCAGGTCGAGTCCTTCTCTCCAACGCAGGCCTTATAAAATTTTCCGTATCCGTCTTGCGTAGGATCTTGGATTTCCCTATATCGTATGACACCCCCTTGGTTTCGAGAATCACCCGGAACGTCTCCCACATCAATGGATCCGTAAATCTGTAGATTCGCTTCCGACAGAAATCTTGCCATGGGTGCGACAATATTAATGTGATGAACATCGGTTTCTTCAAATTTCACCAAAGCCGCTCTCGGAGCAACAATTGAAAGAGCTTCGTAGGAATACGGTACTCGTACTCCGCGAATAATTACGTCTCCTTGGTCTAAAATAATCAGGCCGCCTCCCGTAATTTGAAGCGGAGCCGGAGTTCCATAAGGTGGAACGACAAGCGAAGAACCTTGAGAATTCCGAATCCTTACGACCGAATCTAAATGCAAGGTTTGATCTCCTTGCTTGAAGAACCTGTTCCAAAATTGATCGATACTCGAAACTTCAACCTGCACCCGGCCTTGGATAACGTCAAAACATCGGGACGCCTCGATAGATCCTGTATACCGAACCTCTTCTTTATTTCTTAGTTCGATGGAATTTCCTTCATCTAACCCCAAAACATTTGTCGATGGAGGGAAAGTGCGTTTGTAAGACGGAAGGGAAACCTCCAGCATTAGGTTGTACAACTCCGCGTATGGTTGCTCTATAATACTGCTCATTTTTGATGAATAGTCGAAATAACTGGGGAACAAAACTCCTAATGAGGCAATCGGACCTCCGACCGACCGGTCGAGATACTCTCGAATAAGTCGAGAAGGATCGTAACTAATTGACGCCAAAGAAGATAAAAAATACATCGGAGAAGG
>JACPTH010000124.1 GCA_016192885.1 bacterium
ACAGCGGCGATTCATTTTCTCGATAAGATTTTTTCAAACGCCAATTCCCCCGACAATCTTCGCGCGATGGCCTTGAAAACCGCCCTTCACCTGGAATTAGACAAATATATTGAGTTGGCTACCTCATGGGTAAAAAGCTCTAACGAAATTCTCGCCCTTTCGGCCCTCGAATATCTTGCACAATTCAATCCCGATCATGCTTATCCATACTTGGGTATGCACCTGAAATCAAAGAATCCCCGTTTAAAGGTTACCGCCCTAAATATTTTAAAGCGATTCGATCCGACCCAATCAATCTCCACGTTATTTGCCATTTTGCGTTCATATGATTCCAGTGCCCAAAATTTGGCTATGAGCTGTCTCGTTCAATTTGATTTCGCTTTAATCCGCGAACAACTCGTCGAGTTTTTGTTAAGTTCCGCGGGGAAAAAACATATTAACGAATGCGTGTGTCTGTTCCAAGCTAACCCTGACCCCGAAAATTTGTTCGACCTATATCGTATCGAGAAATGCCTCGACCCTCAAAGCGCAAAACTTGTACAAGAAGTCAGAAAGCAGTGCGAAGAGTTGCTGGTCAAATTTGGACGCATTAGCCAAGATGAAGTAAATTCCCTAAAAAACTCATTCGGCGAACGTTTCACCAGAGATGAAGAAAAGAGAAAAGCTCCGCCTCCATATGCCATTTCAAGGCTTCAAAAAGGCTCTTCCGCGAAATGGTATTCCTTGGAGGGTCTGTATCCTATTTTGGCCGAGTTTTTCGCCCAAGACGGGTTAGTTATTGCCAAAAAATTAGCTTTCGCATTAATCATAATAGGGTTCCCGATTTATTATGTGTATCCGATTCTTTTCGCGCCTACCGATAACTATCAAATCCAACAGAACCGCTATTCAACTCTTCAAAGCCTAAGAAACCCCCAGCTTATTGAAGGTTGGAAAGGCGGTTCAAAGAAATCATCCGGCGGTACAGGCTCAAGCTTTAGCGCGCAAGACAGCATTCATTTGGAATTAGCGCAAGTACAGCAAAGCATCCGGGAAAGCGAGATGAATCTAAGAGAACCCCCCGGCTTGTCAGAAGATGGAAGGATGGCGTATAGAGCAAGCCAAAATGTGTTTTTAAATGATGCCTTGGCGGAAACGGAGGAAGGAAATCTTGATGACGCTGAAGCTTTGATATTTGAAGCTTTTAAGAACGATCCTAGAAACCCGTTCCTCGAAGTTAGCGGAAATAGCGCTCTTTGCGTTATTTATCAAAAGCGCGGCGACAAAAAGAAGTATAGAGAGGCTTTTAGGAGATATATAAAGGCCATTGAAAATCTTCCTGGAGGTCTTGGCGCTTCCATGAGCGCGAACATCAGCAATATTTCCTCGGTTGTAGATAATCTAAGGCAAAATCTGGGCAAAATTGACATTAATCCTTATCTGTTAAAGGCTGGAAATCCCCAATCAACGGTTATCAATTCAGATTTGGTTAAGAAAGGCTTGAATGAATTGGACGAAATGTTTCCGGATATTAATTCAGAACAGGGTGATAAATAAATGAGAAACAGAAGAACCGGGGTCGCTTTTATTTTAGTCATCGCCGTAATCGCGATTATTATTATTGCAGCTCTTTTCTTCATGAGTTCAACTATCGAGCATGGGCGGCAAGCAAGCCTATCAGTCCAGGGGTTACATGCTAATTGCCTGGCTGAAGCCGCAATAGAAAGAACCGTGAGAATAATTTGCGAGGATGCGAACGACCCGGGTATCCTGGGGGATGAAGATGGCGACCCGGAATCCGTTGCCGTTCTCTTGCGGCTTCCAAGGAAAAAATCGGGGAAAAAGATTGAAGGGCTCAAGGATAATTTAGGCGCTGATGAACTTCTTGATTTAACAGACTCGAACGAAATTGTATATGACCTGGAAGATCTTCGCTACAAGGAAGAAGGGGAAGATGAGCTAGATAAACTTGTCGAATTCATGACCCGTGGAAGCGCAAAAGATTACGATGTCAATGTTACGATAAAAATCAACAAGGCTTTTCATGTTGGCCCCGGAAAAGATGATCCGGAGTATCAGGTTCCGGGAATTGATACCACTTGGGCGATTAGGCCTGATGTGCGAAGTTTTCTGGATGGCGAAGGTTATGTCGGCTTCTTCTTAAAGATCCCTGAAGACGTCAAAGTTATTGGTTTTACAATTCCTATTAAGTTTATGGGATTTAAAATTGTCGAGGTCAATGCTGGAAGAATTATCGATGTCTTTATTACTAATCTCATAAAAACCGCCGCCCCGACATTTGCTTTAGATGTTAATAAGTACCTGTATGATGGATTAGCTCCGGACGGTTCCGGTGAAGGTTATCTTGGAAAATTGCTTTCTCTCGATTTCCTTGCAAATATGATAATTAATAAGTTCCTTTGGAAAGACTGCAAACCGCCTGCTTATCCGATCAAAATTATGATCGATTCGGATCTAATTCCGACGACCATAGCTGAATTGTGGCCTCCCGGAGTATTCACGGAAAATGACGCCCCCAAGGTTGAGGACTCCTTTGGTATGTTCGTTGAAAAATATGGGGAGTTGGAAATTACCTGTGAAGCCAGCATCACATCGCAGGATGGCCATGTAGCGAAAAGACGGATTGAATGCGTTAAGGAATTCAGAGTATCAGATGTTGAACCTCCAGCACCTATGTACAGCCTGTTTATTTCAAATGATGATAATAACTATTTGCATTTCAATTATTTGGGGGGCGATTTATTTGTAAACAATCAAGATCTGAGCGGGCTTTTGGGGCGATTCAAGAATGCAAAAGTTCCGGGTTTTTTCGATCTTTCAAAAAAAAGTGCAGAAGAAGCCAATTCTGCTGTCCCGGTTGAAATACCCGGGCTAATTAGAATAAATTATTCAGGGCCTAACGAAAAATCGCTGGTTGTAAAGGCGGCAATGTTCGGGGATCCATTTGCCGGCACGGAATCGCCTATCGATAAAGACGACGGTTTTTTCAAAGCGCTGGCGAGAGGATGTGACGCGCTACTGGTGTTGAACACAAACTTTGAGGCGAACATCGTTAACGCCGAGCATACCATTTCCGCCGATTTTAATACTCTTAATAAATTACGAGAAAAGCTGGGGGGCAAGAAAAAGAAACCGAGTCCCGAAAAAAATTCAAAGCCAAATGTGGCAGCTCCAACAAAGGGTTTGATAATTGTAACTACCAAAGAGCAAAAAGAAGCTCAAGATATAGTAAACAATTTAAAGGCGAAGAGAGGCGAAAATGTGGAGGGTGAATCTCCTTCCTCAAGTAAACCGCCCGCAACTAGTTGGGAAGAAGCGATTAAGCAAGATCCTAACAATGAAAATAATTTAAAGAACATAAGAGGCGTTTTAAACACAGGGCCCAGTCAGGAAACCAAAAACATAGAAAAAAAATCGAAGGAATGATTCAAACCAAGTCCAAGAAACAAAAGAAAGAGGAAGCGACGCGGAAGGCTGAGGAACAAAGCGTAATTGACGGTCTTCAATCAGGCCCAGAAAAACGAGCAAAAGAGGAAGAGAAGGCAAAACAGGAGGCTGCTGAGCAAGGAGCAAGGAACGCTTTGCAAACCGACTCAGAAAAACGAGCAAAAGAGGCCGAGAAAGCCAAGCAGAAAGCGGAAGAGCAAAGAGCAAAGGACTGGTTTAAATCATCGCCTGAACCAAAATCAGGAGAAAATCAGGGAAAAACAAATCCTGCAAACCCCAAAAGTTCAAGACTTCTGAAAGAGAATGAAACCTCGCCGGTTTTAAATGCTTTTTTCCAAAGGGGTGGATGGGCTCTAAATGCCGGTAAAAGTTTATTTGGAGATTATTTTTTCAGCGGGTTTATGAGGTTGCAGTGGGTTATGGAAAGTAGCGGATTGTCGGTTTCTACCTGGCAAAATGGAGATTATAAGATGCCTGATTTAAATTACAATTTTCCACAACTTTGTCAGGGAGTTAAGAATAGGTCAGGCGGAAATAAAGCGGATCCCCCAAGCGTTCCGGCTCCCGATGGCAAGGGAAATAAAGCGGATCCCCCAAGCGTTCCGACTCCCGATGGCAAGGGAAATGAAGCGGATCCCCCAAGCGTTCCGACTCCCGATAATATAGGCAATCAGACCCCCCCGAAAAAACCTTATGTGCGTGAAACGGACCCTGAAAAAATCAAGGCAGGAAGAGAAGAAAAAAAAAGGCGTGAAAAAGAAAGAAAAGAAATGGGGAGGCGCAAAGCAGCTAACAGGAAATACGAGGGTTGGCTTGAAGGAAACAAAATGGGCAAGGTAGGCAAAGCCACAAGAAAGTTCAACAAAGCCGGCGAAAAATTCCAAAGTTGGGTGGGAAGACATTCCAAACTATTAAAAAGAATGAGTAAAATAAATTTTTGCCCGAACGTTACCGAAATTAGCGCCAGCCCGATTGGGTTAGCATTAACTCTCGCGGTAAGACCGCTTAAAGAATCAACTATCGACCAAGTTGGTGGGTTGAAGGACCTCACGCAAAATCTTAATGTTCCTGATTGTTTCCAAAAATGGGAATGGCCCTATTTTGGCACGAATTGGTCGTATCCCCCATTTTTTCTACCGGCATGGGATAAAGGAACCACTCATCTTTTTGGGGCTGGAGCGCTGCATCCAACCCTTACAAAGGAAATTGAAGGAAAGGTGCTTAAGCAATTCAGGCAATGGAATATGTGCATTCTCGGGTTAGACCCGCTTGATAGAATTCCCATCCCCTGGCCTCCATTTCTTATTCCTCCATTCCCTATCCCTATTTGGTATGCTCGCACCGTTTCGAATAAATACGGGTACAACTTCCAACCGTTAAAATCATTCGATCATACCGCCAATAATGGCGAAGGTGAAATGGTTGAAGATACCAACGAATACGACCCGGAGGAGATTGTGAACGGCGCTCCAAACCTATATTGTCTTGAGCATTACGCAAAAAAGGCATCGCACTTTTATTCAAGTTACGATGAATTTGTCAAAGATCTTCCAAACCGGATGATTAATCTTCCCTCAGGA
>JACPTH010000467.1 GCA_016192885.1 bacterium
TGAACGGCATCGGTATGGAAAATCACCCCTTTTTCCCTAGCGATTTCTCCGATTTTCTCAATCGGAAACAAAGTTCCAGTTTCATTGTTTGCGGTCATTACCGAAAGAATCGCGGTGTCGGGAGTCAGAACGTTGCGAAGGCGGTCAAGATCCAAATTTCCAAGAGGATCTACCCCAAGAATGGTGGCTCGGTAGCCATTTTTTTCAAGATGCTTGCAAAGGTTTAGAACGGCAGGGTGTTCAACGCTTGTGGTAACGATATGTTTTTTCTCGGGATGCGCCTCTAGAATTCCGCGGATTGCATGGTTGTCAGATTCGGTTCCGCAGGCCGTCATCACTATTTCACCAGGATCGGCGTTAATTAAAGCTGCGGCGCTTTCTCTGGCCTTTTCAATATATTGGGCAACCTTTCCGCCGAAACTATGCATGGAGCTTGGATTTCCGTAAAGCTCTTTGAAAAAAGGAAGCATTTGCTCGAATACTTCAGGTGCAACCGCGGTGGTGGCATTATTATCGAAATAAACTTGCCTTGCCATGCCTATTTCTCCTCAATAACAACCAGATCTTTGGATACATATTCGCGAAGTTTTTCCTGTACAAAACTCTTTAATGTAAACTGAGAACTGGTGCAATTTTTACATGTTCCTGACAATTTTACAAAAACTTTTGTTCCCTCCACATCAATTAATTCAATATTGCCCCCATCTGAGGCCAAGGCGGGGGCAATATAATCTGAAACCACTTTTTGAATCGCCGCAATTCGTTGAATATTGGTCATTTTGGGCTTTTCCGAAATTCTTCTTTGGGTTGTGGCTTGTTCATCCAGGATTTCAGCAAGAATTTCCTGAATTTTTGGAACGCAGCCGCCACAGCCACCCCCGGCCTTGGTGTAATAGGTGACTTTCTCAACGGAGGTTAGTTCGTTCTCTTTTATGTTTTGACGAATTTTTGCTTCCGTAACCCCGAAACAATTGCAAACTACAGGGGAATCTTCATGGTCTTGTTTTTCGAAAGGAAGCCCTCGGAAGTTTGCAACAGCAGCTTCTAAAGCTTCTCTTCCCATCACGGAGCAATGCATTTTTTGTTCAGGAAGACCTCCCAGAAATAAGGCGATATCAAAATTCGAAATTTTTTGGGCTTCAGATAGCGTTCGGCCTTTAATCATTTCGGTTAGCGCGGAAGAACTTGCAATGGCGCTTGCGCACCCGAATGTTTTAAACTTGGCGTCAAGAATAACTTCGTTTTTGGGGTCGATTTTTAGAAAAAGTTTTAGAGCGTCACCGCAAGCAAGGGAACCGACTTCCCCTACCGCATTGGCATCATGGATTTCTCCGACATTTCTAGGATTAGTAAAATGATCTAAA
>JACPTH010000151.1 GCA_016192885.1 bacterium
GCCGCCTCGAAAACTTGGATCAAGGATCTGTGAGGATCTTCCTGAATTCCCCCCGCCAGCGGATGGTTTCTTCCCAGATCCCGATTACTCGTGGGATCAGTACTTGTAGAAGGATACGCGTTCTTAACATTTTGAAATGCGCGTGTGCGGGGAGAGTTTGTCTCAAAACAGCTGAAGGTGCCATTTCAGCAAGGTTTTTCTCTGAAAGGATTCCAATTTTCCAGTAGGTGGGTATCTCGAAAGAAAAAACCGAGAGTGGTCGGGCAATTTTTTTCAAAATCTGGCAAAAAAACTCCATTGACTAGAAAAAATGGCTCGTGATATCGTGGAGGGACGAAAGGAAATTCCTATCCAATCAGGTGACAAAATAAACTTTAGGGCATATCATTGAAACCAACAGGTACGTATTTCAGCAACAAAGCAAACCGGAGGCGATTTTACCGTATAATAGTTTATAGGAATTTAAAGAAATGAGGATAGCGTGATGAGAAAAATCCTTTGTTTTTCGGCAACGTTTGTTGTTATAGCCTTCGTTTTATCGCAGTCAGGCTGCTGGAAAAGCGACTCTAACCCCACCGCTCCGGAAATCATTAACGAGCCGATCTCTAAACCGCTTGTACCATCAGTTCGTTTCAACTTGGTCTTTCCCGCTTCTACCAAAGACCCCGTGAGAAACCGATTTCTCGGTCAAATTGCCTACAACGAGCCAAACGCGGCGGTTCTTGCCTCGGAAAATGCCTCTCCAACCGTCACTTTCAAACTGATTTTGGTGAACGTTGGAAACGCGACAAGTCCCACGACAACTCTTTCAAAAACTGTTTCCGTCGATTCAAGCGGCTCAGCGAACGTTTCATTTTCATCAATCCCGGCCCAACCCGTTATCGGCGATATTCATATCGAAGGAGGCCATTTCGGGGGTTTTTCTGATTTCCACGGCACCACGGATCTGGCGGAAGGAATTGAAAATCGGCTTGATGTTGCACCGAAAGGTTCGATTATGCCCCAGGACGTCGCCGCCAATGTTATCGAAAGACTGGTAGAATCCCCGAATTTCTTTTCGAAGGTTGGGTCAGATGCAGCCGCGAAAATTAAAACAGGAATAGCCGATATCGATTTTTCCTCGCCGGCAGCTTATGACGAGGGAATGAAAAGATTCATGGACATGGTTTCCGTAACTCCTAGTCTGATTTTGGCTACAAGCGCAATCGTCATGGATTCAGCTTCATTGGATGGGCTTAGCGGAATGTCCGCCATGGGTGACGGGACAAATGAAATGGTTTTTTCAAACCCCACACCTCAGATGAAAAGCATTGAACCGGGACATGTTCTTGTTTCGGATTACTCCTCCGGGTTTTCAACAAGTGAAGGGATTCTTCAGAAAGTAATCTCCGTCGCCTCAATTGGGAATGAACTTCATTTTAAAACCGTTCAGGCTACCTTGGAAGATGCGATCGAAGATTGCTCCATCGAATATTTCGGTCGTTTGAACGATCAACCTCCGGCATCGATCAGGGCACGCGGGAAACGTTCGTTTATCGCCGAACAAAAATATGGAGTTGAAATGGTCAATCTTCATGAAACTGTTGGAAGCAATGGCATTTCCTTGAATTTTGACCTCAACATTAAACCCACGGTATATGTGAAATTGGAAATCAAGGCGCGTGAAATAAAAGAGTTTACAATTTTTTTTGAAGTTAGCGAAAACGCGAAAGCCTCAATTTCAGCGAGCAAGGAACTCTCAATTGGTTGGAAAGGGCAAACGGTTCCGGTCTATTTGACAACGTTTTACCTTCCGGTTGGCGGGTTTCTCGGGGGGATTCCCATAACCCTTTGGGGAAAAATAGTTTATTCGGTTGAAGGGCTTGCCAAAGCAGGGATGAAAGTTGGATTCGAACAATCTCTTCAAGCCGGAATCGGCGCGACTCGTTTGGATGGTGTTTGGTCGAAAAAAGAAAAATTTGAAACAAGCTTTACACCATATATTGAAACTTCCGCTGATGTGTCTTGCAAACTTGCCGCAGGCCCAAGAATTGACGCCAACATTTTCGGATTAAAGGGTCCGTATGCAACTCTTTGGGGTTATGGACGATTGGAAGCATATCCGAATCAACGCCTTTTTGCCGGGTTAGACGCCGATCTTGGCGTTCAAATTGATGTTACTCGCTCCCTTAAAATTGAAAAGACTTTCAACTTTAACATTCTTGAAAAAAAGATATGGGAAAAAGAAACCCTTATAAACCTTGAACCGACGGTAAATATAGTTTTTCCTTCTGACAATGCCGAGTTCTCCCAGGGTTCAAACCTATTAATCAAAGCAGTTGCAAATGATTCGGGGGGTGGTTATGTCACTAAGGTGTCATTTTACCAGGGTGAAAACCTTATCGGTTTCGATGATTCCGCCCCATATGAAAAAGAATGGCCCAATCTTCCCGCAGGGACCCATTCCATCTCCGCCAAAGCCATCGACAATTCAGGGACCGAAACCATTTCCGAGAAAGTTAGAATAATAGTTAAAGAA
>JACPTH010000145.1 GCA_016192885.1 bacterium
CGTGAGAATCTTCTTCAACTTCGCTAAGTGGTTTAAGCCGGCAACTGATGGCGTAGGACTGAACGCTTACCTACATTTTTCCGCAGATTAGAATCTGAAAAGCGGCTTTACACGACTAGTTCTCGCACATCGACCACCATTTGTCGCCCAAGAACCGCAAGCGAACGTTCAAGTTGGTTCATTCGGGATTCATGATTTAGGTCGAGAAGCCGATCGATTTGGGGCATATGGCCCCCTAGCATCCTTGCTAAATCAACTTTTCTTAAATTCTTTTCGATCATTGCCTGGTATATTGCTAATTTTAAGCAAGACAACGGGGTGGGTGAAACGCCAGCCCTTCCGTTTAATGACGACTGACGGGGAAGCGGCCAACGTTTATCAATGTAAATCATCAAGGCAGTTTCAAGGGCATTAACCGCATAACCAAGAGCTTCCTCGCGATCTTGCCCAAATGTCACGGCTTCAGGGATGTCTGGAAACTTTACCAACACTGTTCCACCATCATCTATTAAATCAACAGGATATTTAAACATGTTCGTACCTCATTTTACTCCAAGTTGCTTTTTTATAGCTTCAACCAAGCCTTTTCCAAGTTCGTGCCCAGGCTTAATAAAATGATTGCTTGGTTCGGTTGTCGCACCGATTTGGTGCGGTATTATTGCCGCAAATTGGATAAAAATTACCCCATACAAGAGCAACTTGCAAAATTAGGTATTAACGTTTTTTCAAAATAATATTGCAAGTTGCTTCAGGGGGGGGAAATTGCAATACTTACTTTTTTGCCAAGCGGTGAAATCTACCATCGGAATCTTTACTTTTTGGAACTTCGGGCGGAGGTTTCACAGGTTCAGGCGGTTTATTTTTTTCAACTTCCTTCTTTATCGATCCGACTTTTTTACTTACCGCCTGCTTGCATTTTTCGCAAACAACGCCGGTTTCTATCAGCGTGTCACACATGCCGCACTTATAGGCGCATTTAACCCCGCATCTTTCAAGGCGGCCCGATTTTATCAAGAGCTCAATGTCTCTTTCATCGACTCCCGTCCCTTCGCAGACATCATAAACGCTTGCCCCAGGGTTATCGATCAGGTAATCTCGTACCAAAGTGTAATTCTTTTCCTCCTTCTGGATACACTCATCGCAAATACTTCTAAACGTTTTTGTGATTAACCGATTGCATTTCTTGCATGTTGAAAAATTCATTTTTCTCTCTCTCTACAAATAGCTTGCTTCGAAAGAGAACAAAAATTAACCTTGTCTGCCGGCAAGTTTCACATCTGCGTTCCCCTCTTTGAAAAAGAGGGGTTGGGGGAGATTTTTTTAAATTGCGCCAAGTTCTTGAAATCCCCATTAATCCCACTTTTTCAAAGGGGGAAACTTCTTTGTTCCTCCTTTACTTTCGGGTAAATCTATGAAATCTATCGTCCATTTTGGTTTCAATTTCATGTTTTGACTCAATTTTACCTGGTCTGGCAAAAGTTTTCGGTAAATCGTCGATCTTCCCGCACACATTGGCGTTGCACTCGCTGCAAAAGCGGCCCTGGCTAATAATACTCTCGCACGTATTGCATTTGTGAAGAATTTTCAAACCCGCTTGCTCCAGTCTGCCGCTTTGGATGAGAATCTCGATTTGCAAAACATCCACGCCCGTATTTTCGCTCACTTCGTAGATAGTGTCGTCCGGATGGTCGTGGAGATAATCTCTAACCGTGTGATAGGCTTCAATCTCTTTATCGATACACTTTCTACAAATACCTTGAGAAGTTTTTTGCAAATCTTGTCACATCTTTTGCAGTTGGAAACATTGGCACTCATGGAATACAAGTTCCTTTTTGATTATCTAAATAACATGCTTTCATCTTTTTACCGCGACCATTGGTTTTGAAGAAGAACCTTCAACAAATATATCATTCGCGATGAACCAATTATGCCAAACGGTCATTTTCTCGCTTGCCCGGGCTACCCCCTGGTTAGCGAGGTTCAATGCTATTTTTAGTTCAGGGTCTTCCTTAGTCGATTTCTCGGTAATCTTCTTGACCTTTTCGAACGCTTGGAACGCATCGTAAATCTTTTCGTTGAAGCCCGCTACAATTCGCTTTTCGGTTTCAAAGAGAAAGTTGTTTCTTGCCACCAAACGATTAGCCATTACCCGTATAAATTCGTAAGAAAACTCATTTGATCCGGAAAAAATTTTCTTGAATTCGTCCGTCGTAATTTTTATGGCGTCGCTGATTGTTGTACAAATGACATCCGCGGGTTGCTTTACTGCGTTACTCCCGGCTCCTATATTCAAGAACAGTTCATCCTCACCAATAAGGGTTCCTGAATCTTTAATATCGTCAACGACGACCCCATTAACTCTTACCTCAAGATGACCGGATAACAGAACATAAACGAAGTCATCAAATTCGCCCTGCCGAAAAAGAACGGTGTCGGGATAATAAGTGCTCGATGATAACTTAAATTTTTCAAAAAATCTTGTATATTTTTTGCAGCCCGGCGGATAAAAACTCGCAGGGAGTTTTGAAATCGTTTTCCTTGTTAAAAAGGGCTCATTCTTTAACGACATTGAAATGTCTTTATGCCAAAGCATTCGGTTGCCGAAACGCGGTATTCTGTTAGTGAAATCAATCAATTTTTGGAAGGTTTCCTTTAAATCGGTGATATCCGCGGCCATCTCAGAGTCGGCTTCCAATAATTTCTGAAGAACTTTTTTCATTCCTTGAACCTGGAGCGCGATAGAATTGCCTAAGTTTAAACCGAAACGCGGGTCGATCGCTAAAGCGGTTTTATATGAATTGTGGTCTCGAAGAGGGATAACCATTACTTCGGTGTCTTCAATTGCGAGTAATGAAGCTTGTCTTGTAGAATCTAAAATGGTCGCGATTTCCCCGAAAAGAAGCCCAGGTTGCTCGATAAAATTAACGGTTTTTGCGGCAAACGCGTCAACAAACGTTACAAGGTTTTTTGAATTTGGGACGCACTTTACTTCTAGTTTCCCTTTCAACAAAATGAAAAAGCAATCGGCCTTCTCGCCTTGAAGGCACAAAAAAGCCCCCCTTTTAATCTCTCTTTTCACGACAAACTCCTCAAGGCAACGAACTTGCTCTCAGATTCTTGAAACGGAGCAGGTTTTTAGGTATTGCACTTTTTATTTTATAGCATATAATGTACCAAAGATTACTTGACTAGGTCAAGGTAAATTGATTAAGTTGAAGAAACTTGCAAAATTCAAATTTATGTAGTTTCGAAAATGAATTGCCGCGAAATTCAAAAGTCCCCTCTTTGGTAAAGAGTGGTTAGGGGAGATTTTACAAATGTAATTATTGCCCCATTGTTTTACATTTGCCGCACTAAGGAAGAAGATTAATGCAAAAGAAAATAGAAGATTTTCAAAGGCGTTTTAAAGCCGTTCAATCAGAGGTACAAAAAATTGTCGTTGGAAACCACGAGGTAATTTTTGAAGTTTTGGTCGCCCTTTTTGCCGGCGGAAACGTGCTTCTAGAAGGCGTTCCTGGTTTGGGAAAGACCATGCTCATCAAAACCCTCAGCGAAGTGTTAAATCTTGATTTCTCTCGCATTCAGTTCACTCCGGACCTAATGCCGGCGGATATTGTCGGAACGAACATTATCAATGAAGACGAGAGAGGAAAACGAGCGTTCGTATTTCAGAAGGGCCCTGTGTTTACTCAGATGTTGCTTGCCGATGAGATTAATCGGGCAACCCCCAAGACTCAATCAGCCCTCTTGGAAGCCATGCAGGAACATACGGTTACCTCCTCAAATCAGCGTTTCGTATTAAAGGAACCCTTTTTTGTAATGGCGACTCAAAATCCGATAGAACAAGAAGGCACATATCCGCTGCCCGAGGCGCAATTAGACCGCTTCTTTTTCAAATGCTTGGTTCCGTTTCCCACATTAGACGAACTTATTACCGTAGTAGATCGCACTACCGGAGTTAATATGCCCACGGTCCAAAAAATCATGAGTGAAAAAGATATTCTCGAAGCGCGCGAATTGGTTCGATCGGTTCCGGTGGCTTCGGAGGTAAAAAATTACGCGGGGAAACTCGTACTTGCCACGCATCCCGGGATTTCAACTTCAATAAAAGAGGTAAGGGAGCAAGTTAAGTATGGCTCTAGCCCGCGAGGAATGCAAGGATTGATTTTGTCGGGGAAAGTTCGCGCGCTGGTTTCAGGAAACTACCAGGTTTCGGTGGAAGACATTCGCTCTTCCGTAAAACCTGTACTTCGCCATAGGGTCGCGCTAAATTTCCAGGGAGAAGCGGAAGGAATGACGCCCGATAAACTCCTGGATCTAATCCTGGCGAAGGTCCTTTTTGAAGCGAAACAATTAGCCGCATAATCTCATGAATTCGCCCGTATCTACTCAATAATTCGGGGTAAAAAAGTGAAAACTGTTTTGGAGGGCGCACCACGACCGACCGCGGGGAGTGAGACACGCGAATTCACTTCGCGTGTCGAGAGGGGACGCGTGGCCCCTTTATTGAGATGATACATTCGCCCTTATACGACGCGAAGTTTTTGGCAAGGCTTGAAAGCCTTCGCTTGATTGCGCGGCGCGCCCATGAGGGAGTTCGAAATGGGGAGAGGCGAAGCGTTCGTCGCGGAACAAGCCAAGAATTCGCCGACCATCGAAGTTATGTGACCGGAGACGATTTAAGATTTATCGATTGGAACTTGTACGGAAGGCTTGATAAGCTTTTCATAAAACTTTTTCTTGAGGAAGAAGACTTGGTTCTCGCGCTTGTCGTAGATACAAGCGCCTCCATGGGGTTCGGAGCCCCCGAAACCAAATTAAGATTAGCGCTGCGATTGGCTTTGTCCCTAGGATATATCGCCCTTTTGAATCAAGAAAAGGTCGCGCTTCTTGGGGGAGGCGATCGACTGGTTTCAATAGACGCGACGGTTCGCGGAAAATCAGGCTTGTTTCCGCTTGTTCAAGCCCTAGAAAAATTTAAAGCCGAAGGTAAAACAAACCTGAACAACATTTTATCCCGATGCGGCGAACTATTAAAGAAATCGGGTATTATAGTTGTTTTTTCAGATTTACTTGACGTTGAAGGGTATGATGACGGAGTATTGAACCTTTCATCGAGAGGGCATGAGGTTATATTGATTCATACTCTTTGCTCCGATGAGTTGAAACCCCAACTCGAAGGCGACCTTTCATTAAAGGACAGCGAAACAGGAGATTTGTTGGACGTTACTTTTTCTCCTCAAATGCGAGAATATTATACCAACGCGCTCTCAAACTTTTTGAACCGCTCAAGGGAATTCGCGCTGAAACATGGTTTTTCATATATTTTATGGGACGGCCTGGCAAGCATTGAAACAATGGTTACAACGGTGTTAAGAGAGCGAGGGATTCTGAAATAATCCCCGCATGAAGCATCGGATTTTTTTGTTCCTTTCCCCGCTTATCCCGTTATTGTTTATTTCATTTTTCTTTTTCGTTGTAAAAAAACAAAACGCGCAACAGCGAATGTGGGAACTTGAGCGTCTAAGCGACCAATGGCGTCAAGATGCGATAACCAGAATCGAATGGTTTCGAACCAGTTTTTCATTTGAATCCCAAATCAATCAAATTATCCAAAACGTAAAATTTGAAATAGGCGAAAGAATTAAAAAACTCCCCAATGAAAAGGTAAACCTTACCGGGGAGATTCTTTCAAGCGCAATCCTTAAAGTGTTTCCTCGATCACACCTGCCAAAAGAGTCGAATCTTTATGGAGTTTCGCTTGATTCTTCGCTAAACCCTACCCTTCTTTCAGGAAAAGGGCTGGTAACCAATAAATCTCGCATGATCGTTGAAATGCTTGAAAAGTTTGTAAAATCTTCCAAGCTCGAAACTCGCGAGAAAGAAGCCCTAAACAAAAGGTGCCTTGGATTGTTTGGCGAGTTCGCGACATTCGAACTCATCGGGACTTTCCGTAAGGGTTTGCTGACTCCGGTTCAATTTCAAGGGGAAGATTCTTTCATGATTTGGGACACGGTTTTGTTTGGAAACAAAACAATAGGAGCGTTTTTACTTGTTTTGCCTAAGAAAACAAAAAAATCATCTTCCCCGCTTCGTTTCGCACTTTCATGCATTTCCCCCCCGACTTCATCCGGAATGCTTCCAATATTGGTTCCGCTCGCTTCCGCGAATCAACGATTGCCTATTATTCATACGTTTTCTACAAAACCAACCTCATACTTCTCGAGGCTTTTTAAAAGTATCCTTCCTCCAAAAGAGCGGGAGGTAAAAGCCCCTCATGGAACAAAAATCGATATAGAAGATTTTTGGGTGATTAGGGATTTTGTACATCTCGACCTGCCCTATGAAATATGGATAGTTTCAAAGCCGCTTATCCCAAGACTTTTTTGGGGTGATTTTCTTGAATTTTTCATTAGACTTCTCCTGCTTTTTTCCTTTTTGGGAATGTACTTATACGCTTTTATTACGGGAAAAGGTTTAGCCATTAGCATGAAAATCTGGTTCATGGGTTTCTTCGCGTTCGTCGGGGGCGCTCCGTTAATTGTTCTTTACACTTTGGGTCTTCAGGAACAAAAATTGCACGACTTGACCCGCGGGATCCAAGCGAAGCAGGAATCAATAGATTTAGAAAGCGCGTCAGTTTTTAAAAGGTTTATCCTGGAATGCCGAGGGTTGATCGCGAACAAAAAATGGTTTGACATAATAACGAACGACGAATTCAAGATCCTTAAAGAAGCTACCGATCAAGCCTTTAGCCATTTTGAGCTTCAAAAACCTAAATTGCCGCTCAGCTTAATTCTGTTGTACCCATTTGAAAAAAATCCCATGGCATTTTCTTCCAAGAACCGTTTTTTAAAGCCTTCCTCATCTCTACAAACTAATGTACAAAATATTTCAGTAGAAGAAAAAACCAGAATGGACGTCTTCAATTCTCTCGCGCGAAGAGGATTTGAGGTCATCACCGCGGGAAGTGATTCTCGAAGGATTTCCGATTTAACCGACAAGGAAAAGCTTGTATTATCTTGCTTTAGAAGCGCAAACGGCAGCGATCCGGGAAAAGTATTCTTCGCGCTCCGCAGGTTTGGGGATCGGATCGCCAACCGAGAAAACCAGATTTTTTCATTCCATGATTTCCTTGCGGAAAACAACAAGCCGAAGACTTGCGTTGTTTTTTTGGCGGACGGGTCCGAAGCTAATTCGAATTTTCTTAGAGAAAAACTGATAGACCTAAACCTTGAGGATAAATTTTCCATTTTCGCATTGGGGAAAGTCGTATCCGGCGTTTCTGAACCTCTTTACCCCCCGCCAAATGAAACGATTTGGCAAAAAAAAGAGGAAGACGAAAGAGGCGATAAACTTCTTTGGTTAATGAATTTGGCAGCCAGGACAGGTCTAAATCAAGTTTGGGTAACCGGTGCAAAGGAAGAGAAAATCGCCAGGGAAGAGTCTAAAGAAGCGAAAAGGCTTGAATTGTTCCATTCGGTTTCGGAAAATGAAATCGAATTGGATGAAACCCAAAAGGTTCTTTTCACAGCTTATCCGTGCTCTCGCGCGACCGGATTTGTCATCGGATCCTGCGTTCCCATTCATGGAATCTACAGTGAAGCTTCCAAACGCAAAACTGAACTTGTGGCGATTGTTGTCTTGATCGGAACGTGCATACTTTTCCTCGGCTGGACAACCGCAAAATACCTTTTGTTTCCGCTTTCATTGGTCGAAAGCGGGTTAAACAAAATTGCGTCGGGGAATTTATCCGTTCGGGTCGGCCTCCCTCGGGAAGACGAACTAGGGGAGTTGTCAAGGGAATTCGACGCGATGATTAAAGGGCTGGAGGAACGAAAAGAGTTGGCGCATTTCGTATCCGGAGCGCTTGAAGCGGATCTTTCCGCCCGCTCAGGAACCTCGCGAATGGAGCCCGAACAAAAGACCGGTACTGTCCTGGTTTCGGATATTAGAAATTTTACGACGCTAAGCGAAAAATACCCTGCTCGCGAAATCGTTTCAATGCTTAATTCTCATTTGGAAGAAATGACGAAAGAAATTAAAAATCACGGGGGGATGATCGACAAATTCATTGGAGATGCCGTCGTAGCTATTTTTTTTGACGATGCTTTGGGCTTGTCCCATAGAAAGGCTCTTAGAGCCGCTATCGGCATGATGAAAAGTCATCGAGCCCTTAATGAAGCAAGAGTCGGCCGCCAGGAATTTGGTTACGATATTGGGGTAGGCTTAGATTGCGGTAATTTGCTTGTCGGGTCGTTAGGTTCATCCGGGCGATTGGAATACACGGCTCTTGGCTTGCCTAGGAGTCACGCGGAGCAACTCGAACCTCTTTCGAAAAAGGGAAATCATACTAAAATCATCGCTTCGTTAAGGATCGCGAAACAAGCTCCATGGTTCAATTTTTCCCCGTTATCCGAAGAGGAGGGGTTCGAGTTGGTCGACTTTGAGGAGCGAGAATGAAAAAAGCCTTACTCTTGACGGGCCTGATTTTTGTCTTTCTTTTGTTTCCTATATTTCTCTTGTACCGAGACCAACGCTTCGCGCAAGAATTAAGAAGGGAAAATGAAATTGAGGAAATCAAAAGATTTTCCAAAAGGCAATTGGACTATATTAATCGAGGGTCAGAATCCGAAACCCAACTCTTAAACTTACTTTGCGGGTTCCAAATCAAGCTTGTTCAAATTTTGAAACAGCCCGGGAGGAAGGAAATATCCGTTTCATTCAGGGAATTGTACAAAAATGAATTGGAAAAAAACATTCCCAAACACCATCTGGTCATCTCAATGCCTTATCATGGTTCACAAAAAATAGTCTTTGAAAACTCAACAGGAGGAGAGAAGTTCCCTCGCATTCCTAAAGAGATGATTTTATTCGCGCAAAACCTTCCCGATGAATATTCTTCCGCGCCGGCGATATTACCGCAAATCACGGAGGTGTTTCATTTTCCATTCCCCCTAAACACGCAATGCCAAAATCTTACAGTTTTTCATTCATCACATGGAACTTTCGGGTTACTTTTAAATTTTCTCAACTACGGAAGCTCGAAACACAGAGGGCAAATTTTTGCGATTTTAGATTTAAGCGAATTCGGCTCTGATTTTGGGCCCAAATCTTTAATTTCCACATGGAAAGACCCGAAAGGTGGAATCGCCTTTCTACCCAAACAACATGGGGATCCCATTTTTTCGGAGTTCGTTTTGGAACGCCCCAAATTGAGGAAATACCTGACTGAGGCTGCTTTTGGAAGGGTAATTCTCAAGGAGCTTTCCTTTTTCGAAAGTCTTTTGATTCGAAGCACTCCGCCGTCTCAAGGAATGCCATTCCGGTCGGTTGTCGCATATGAACTTCCTAAAAGGGAACCCTCCGAAAATTTGTCCGAGGCAAAATTTTTCGCAATTTCATTTTTATTTTTTTTGTCGGGGGTTTTTCTTACGGTTGAAAAAGGCGTTTACGGGCGGGGGTTTAAATTAACCGTAAGAATCGCTCTTTTGGGGACTTTCCTGGTTCTTTCCCTCCTTCCAATAACAGGCTCATCAATGATTCTTCGCCGAGTCATGGCAATGGAATTGCTTAAAGCCCGCCATGATATCGCAAATTCGTTGCATCGACTATTGCAATCAATTGATGAGGGCGCGCAATTTAAATTCGCCGCATTAATGAATAAGATCAATCTTTTATCTAATGATTCCGAGTTTTTAAAACTTCTCTCTGAATCTGAGAAACTTGAAAGCATGGGAAAAACATCAGCAAATCCCATGGAGTATTTAGCAAGAAAAACCAATCCTAGAGAATTCAAATCGAAAAGCTCCTCTCAATTCAACTTAATTGCCGCGGCCGGAAAAGGGAATTTCGTGAAAAACTGGTTAAAGTATAAGTCAAGAAACAGTTCCGACCCAAACCAGTCTGAAATGAGCGACCTAATCAGGGTTTTGGGACCTGTTAGCAGATATCATCTTCGCAAATTGAATCCAAACCAGGTAGAACTAACCAACAAACTTTCGGTTTCGGCGGACGGGCCAAAAAACATCCAAGAAGAATACATGGTAGAAATGATCGCGGAATTGCTTTTGGCAATGACCGGGCCGGAAACATACGTAAACCTATTTCAGCATCCGGGAAAATTGAGCGAGATAAAAACGACCTTCGGAAGGGTTTATATCACTCAAATTCCGGTTCATTTTCAAAGGGAAGTAAAATACATTATTACGTGGATGTGGGACACGGTAATAATGGATACCTCATACTTAAGGGAAATCTTTAACCCGATTCCCAAAAATTTAGAAGGTGTTTTTGGTTATTCTGTAAGCCATGAATGGGGAAGAGGCGATACGATACCCTCCGGAATCGCCTCGTTCCCTTTGTTATCGGAAATGGCTGAAATGACCAAATCCTCCGCGACAACCATTCAAATCGCTTCCGGTGATGACATGTTATTTGAGACAATGCCTTGCCATTACATGGACCAATACGTTCTTGCGGGAGCCACCTCTACAAGGCATCTTGGTGAAGAGGTAAGGCGGAAGGAAATTGAGTTTAAAATGGGAGTTTCTCTATTGGTTTTATTTTCCCTAATTCTCGGTTTCTCAGGAGTTTCATATGTTTTGATACCCCTACGAAGGGTTCAAGAAGCCGTCGGAAAGATAAAAAATGGTCAATTTACAACCCGACTTGATTCATCGCGCGCAGACGAATTCGGTTCTCTCGGCAAAGCTTTCAATTTGATGGCAACGAAACTGCAGGAAGGGAAAATTCTTGGGCAATATGTTTCTTCCGGAGTTAAGCGCGCGGTGCAAGATTCAAAATTCCAGGAAACCGCTACGATAGGCGAAACAAGAGATGTAATAGTTCTTTTTTCGCTTCTCGATGATTTTGAGGAATTCCAAGAAACCCATGACCCAAAGCAGGTTTTTCAATTGTTGGAGTCGCACCTGATGGCCGTAAATGAAGCGATCGAAAAAGTGGCTCCTGGGGAAGTTGATATCGATAAAGTTATCGGCGAAAAAATCATGGTGGTGTTCGATTATGAGAGATGCGGCGGAAGCCGGAAAGCTGGGGAGAAAACTTTGGGAATAATAAAAGGGATCAAAGATTTCCTTTTAAGTCATGGTTCGCCCTTGTCGCCTGTTATGGGCGTTAACTCTGGTCCGGTTATCGCCGGAATTTTAGGGGCTCAAGCCGCCAGAAAGGACTACACCGTAATCGGGGACACCGTAAACCTTGCGGCGCGGTTGGCGGTTCTTGCCCATACGACTGAAGGAACCAAGGTAGTTGTTTCAGGAAATACCTTGGAATTTTTTCCGGCTTCCCTGCAATTTAAAAAACTTCCTTTTAAACGCGTAAAAGGTAAAACTCAAGAGGTGGAAGCCTACCTTCTAGGGGAAGCAAAATAGAATCTAATACGGATTCCAACTGCGTTCCTGGGTTATTTTTTTTGCGTTGATCGGCTAAATCAAAGTAGTTGTAACATTTTAGCAACTTGCAAAATATTTTTTTAAATACGTCAATAATCAGGGTAGGCGCAGGCTTTATGCCTGCGAAGCCGAGATTTCGCAAACTAAAGTTTGCGGCTACCAATGCATGCTTTCGAATAATTTTGCAAGGCGCAAAAATGTTACAAATAGTTTAGTTTGTACGTTTCTTGAAATATATTTCGCGTTTTCGTAATCGAACCGCCTTGGGTGTTACTTCCACCCATTCGTCATCAGAGACGTATTCCAACGCCTGATCAAGCGACATCCTGCGCGGGGGGGTAATCCTCTCCAATTCCTCGCTGGTCGAGGATCTAACGTTTGTCAAGTGGCGCTTTTTTGTAAAATTTACGTACATATCCTCCGTAACAGGCCTTTCTCCAACAACCAATCCTTCATAAATTTCCTCCATCGGGCCGTAAAAAAGAACCCCCCTCTCCACCAGGTTTTTTATCGCATACGCCGTTGACCAGCCTCTTTCCATTGCTACCATTACTCCGTTCCTTTGGTGAGGAATATCTCCACGATAGGCTTCGTAGCCTCGGAAAGATTGATTCATGATTCCAAAACCGTTTGTTAGCGTGAGAAACAAAGATCGAAAACCCAACAACCCTCGCGCCGGAGCTGAGAACATAAGTCTGATCGTGTTATCGGGAAGTTTTTTGGATGATTCAAGTATGGCTCGTCGGGGACCAAGCCTTTCCATTATCGCGCCCATATAGCTTTCCGGAATATCCAAGGTTAAATCCTCAATTGGTTCCAAAGTCGTTCCATCGGGACCCGTGCGAAAGATCGCTTTTGGCTTGCTTACTTGAAGTTCAAACCCTTCTCTTCGCATGGTTTCAATTAGAATCCCCAAATGCAGCTCGCCTCGACCATTTACCAAAAAAGTATCCGGGTTTTCGGTGGGTTCGACTCGCATCGCGACATTTGTTTCCAATTCTTTCAAAAGCCTGGAATGGATTTGCCTCGCCGTAAGAAATTTCCCGTCGCGGCCCGAAAATGGGCTTGTGTTAGGCGAAAACATCATGGAAATAACGGGTTGGTCGATAGGTATGACGGGAAGCGGATCGGCTTCATTTTCAGAGAGAGTATCTCCGATAGATACCCCCTCCAATCCGCAAACCGCGACAATGTCTCCTGCGCCCGCCACATCCGTTTCCATGCGCTTGACCCCTTGATAATTGAATAATTGGGCAATCTTGCTTCGAACCGGTTGCGAGTTAGGTCTTATCCTAAATAAGTCCATTTTGTTGCGGATGACTCCGGAAAAAACTCTTCCGATTGCGATGCGGCCTACGTAATCGTTGTAGTCAAGGGTGGTTACAAGCATTCGCATTTCAGCTTCCAATGGTTTATTAGGGTGGGGAACATAATCAATGATCGCATCCAACAATGGCCTGATGCTGTTTCGTGGGTCTTTCAAGGATGTACAAGCAAACCCCTCTCTTCCGGATGCGAAAATAACCGGATAATCTAGAGCGTCTTCGCCCGCCCCAACGTCAATAAAAAGATCGAGGGCTTCATCAACTACTTCCATTGGACGAGAATCAGCCCGGTCAATTTTATTTATAACTATTATCGGCTTTAATCCCGCCGCTAAAGCTTTTTTGAGAACAAAACGCGTTTGGGGCATTGGCCCTTCGAAGGCATCCACGACAAGAAGGGCTCCATTTACCATCTGAAGAACACGCTCTACCTCTCCGCCGAAATCGACGTGGCCTGGGGTATCAACGAGATTAATTTTGTAACCTAGAAAATCAAGCGAAAGGTTTTTAGCCAGAATGGTGATTCCCCTTTCGCGTTCGATGTCGTTGCTGTCCATGAAGCGTTCATCCATGTGCTGGTTGTCGCGAAAAAGCCCTGATTGCCGGATCATTGCATCGACAAGCGTGGTTTTTCCGTGATCAACGTGCGCTATGATTGCCACATTTCGAATTTTTTCAATTTCATAAACTGATTTGAATTGCATTGTTGCCATAGATTTCTGCCTTAAAGGAAATGTAAAAATGATTTCAAAATGGTTTGAAGCGACAACCGAAGATTATTATTTCCAGCAACAGCCCGCAGAGCTGTTAAAAAACACTTCGATAGATTTTCTTTAGGGTTCTCCGAGTTTTCGCATGATCTTCGGTCGTGAAACCAGTCTATCTAATAAAAGCAATTTGGGCAAGAGAAAATTATTTCTGATGTCATGACATTTTTTTTGCAGGACTTGAAAATTACTTTTGTTTCGATTAGATTAAGAGTAACAATCCGGGATGGATTGGTAGAAAGAGAAAATGTTCGAAACATTTGTCGATTAACATTAGTGGTGCAGAGAGAGAGGGATTTTCTAGTAAGGAGGATCTACCATGCGTATTATGCTAAAAGCAAGAATTCCGGTTGAAACTGGGAATGCCGCTGCCCGGGAAGGAAGACTTGGAGACAAGATTCAATCTATCCTTAGCAATCTGAAACCGGAAAATGCGTATTTTACTGATGATTGCGGTGAGAGGACCGCATATCTTTTCCTCAACATTAATCACAGTTCGGAAATCCCGAGGATTTGCGAACCTTGGTTTCTTTCGTTTAATGCCCGCGTCGAACTTCATCCAGTCATGACTCCGGATGACCTAAATAAAGCCGTGCCTGTGATTTCGGAGGCGGTTAAGACATTCGGTTGTTGATGAGGATGACCTCACAGCCCGTCTGATTTTAATCGCGTTCCTGCACCACTGGTAATAGCGATAAATAAAAGGCTCCCTTGTTTTGTTTATCGCTATTTTTTTTGTTCACCAGGTTCATGGCCGGACGAGACTTACGGGGACAATCGGAGAGGACAGCCAAACTCGGACAAACTGGACAGACAACTTGGACAAATGGGACGGCGAAGGTTGGGACAATGAGTACCGATTGCAAGTCCATTGCCACTTGGTTGGCCGAGTCAACAAGACGCCTGCTCCTGGCCTTTCACACCGTTTGCGGAAAAGCGCAACCGCCGCACCAAGCCCTCCCCAGGAAAGGTGCGGAATTTAGTAAAATTGCCCCTGAGCCATGCCCCCGCTGCGCTCACGCGCGGGGGACCGTCCCCGACTTTCTTTTTATAATCAATGTTTCGTGTTTATGCCATGTTTCCCCCGGTGCATCACCGCCCACGACCGGGAGGGTAAAAATGCTTGCTTTCGAAATCCCCCCGTGCTAAAATGTGTTCATTGTAAATACAAATGAAGCAGGGGTGCCATTATGCCGCGCGTCTATACGGTCCGCCTTCCCGATCTTCTTGGTAAGAAAATCCGCATCAGAGCCGATCTTGAACACAGGTCCATTTCCGAGCAGATCAAGAAATACCTCTACGAAGCGCTTTTGTGCGAGGAAAACCCCGATGTTCCCCTTTCTTTCATCAAGGAGACCCTTGAAGCCAAAGAAGAAATCAAGGCTGGAATCAGCCAGGAATACGAGTTCGGCCACCTCAAATGAAAATCACTGCCTCGAATCATTTCATCCGTTTCAAGAAAAAAGCCAATAAAAACCTTCAACTTGAGATAGATGAGCAGGTAAAGGCTATCCTCGAAAACCCCGAGATAGGCGAGTTGAAGAAAGGTGGCGACCCGCAACACGGCTCCGGGGGCCTTCGGGGAATCCGGGTTCACAAATTCAATTTCAAGAGTCAACTTTACCTGGTCTCCTACGAAGTGACGGGCGAAACACTTTTGAATAACGCAGATGATGGAACCACGGATAGCACTGATGAACACGGATTTGATGAAGGGTTGTTCCTTTTTTCAATCCGTGAAATCCGTGGTTGATTTGTATGGGGGCGTTTAGCCCGAGGGAAAATCCTGTGAATGACCAACTTATTACGCTCAATCAGCTTGAATCCCACCTTTGGGAAGCCGCGAATATCCTTCGTGGCACCGTAGATGCGGCTGATTTCAAGACCTATGTTTTCCCCCTCCTTTTCTTCAAGCGGATCTCCGATGTTTTCGATGAAGAGTATGCTTCCGCTCTTGCGGAATCGAGCGGCGACGAGGAATACGCCTTGTTTCCGCAAAATTACCGTTTCCAGATTCCCAAAGGGTGCCACTGGCGCGATGTTCGCGCCGTCACCGTCAATGTAGGTCAAGCCCTTCAGAAGGCGATTCGGGGCATTGAAAAAGCGAATCCGGAAACGCTTTTTGCCATTTTTGGTGATGCCGCCTGGACCAACAAAGAACGCCTTCCCGACTCGCTTATCCGCGACCTGATCGAACATTTTTCCCGCTATCCGTTGGGGAACCAGGCCGCGCAAGCCGACATCCTCGGTCAGGCGTATGAATACCTCATCAAGAAATTCGCCGACGCGACCAACAAAAAAGCCGGTGAATTCTATACTCCCCGTGCGGTCGTGAAACTAATGATAAAAATTCTCGACCCACGGGAAGGGGAATCCATCTACGATCCGGCTTGCGGCACCGGCGGTATGCTCCTTGAGGCTATCCACCACGTAAAGGAAAACCACGGCGACGACCGCACCCTCTGGGGGAAGCTCTTCGGCCAGGAGAAAAACCTCACCACCTCCGCGATTGCCCGCATGAACCTTTTCCTTCACGCGGCTTCTGATTTTCAGATCGTGCGGGGTGACACCCTCCGTCAACCGGCTTTCTTCTCAGGAGACAACCTCGCTACCTTTGATTGTGTCATCGCCAATCCCCCGTTTTCCCTCGAAAAATGGGGCGATGAAGTTTGGGCCGGCGACCCCTACGGCCGGAACTTCGCCGGGATGCCCCCCGGCAAAACCGGTGATTATGCATGGGTTCAGCACATGGTCAAATCAATAATATCTCGCGTTACGTTGAATCACGCTCCGAGCAACAGACCCC
>JACPTH010000146.1 GCA_016192885.1 bacterium
GAAAAAGGAATCTTTCGCGGAGGCATGCAAAGATCTTCGCGAAGCGGTAAAGCTTGGAGTCGCGGTTGAGGACATTCGATTTCCGCTGGCGGAAGCTCTTGCCGGCAACAAGCAATTTCATCTCGCGTATTCGCTCGGCTCGAAACATCCAAAATTGAACGGACAAAAAGATCGGAAATTCCTTTTTCGGTGTTATTTCCATTCCTTTCCAATTACCTACATTTTGGGGATTTTATCTGTTTTCGTATGCTTTGGAGCTTGGTTTTGGTTTTTCCAGGGAGTTGCGCATTTTGCGGTAACCCGATCGTTTAAACTTCTTTTCGAAACAATTACCTTTTTGACATCCGCTTGTCTTCTTGGGGTTCTCGGAAGCTCGAATAAACTCTTGAAGCTGGCAGATGCTTGGGAAACTTCCTGGTTTAAATATATTGCCGGACTAGCGTGTATTCGTGATGAAAAATGGGAATTGGGGGAAAGCTGTCTTCAAGCAGCGGTTAAATCGCTTGCACTTGAGGCAAGATCGTTGTTTTTTCTCGGATTCGTAAGAAAAAAATTAAATCGGATCTCTCCGGAAAAAGATCTTGAGCATGCAATTTACCTCGCCATTCAAAAAAGACCCCCCACATGGTTTCCTGCGTTTCTGCGAAAGCTTGAATCCGAAGCTGCGATGAAAATCAAAGTACAAGTTGTATTCGATGATTCCATAATTCCTGTTGCCTGGGATATGGCTTCCATGCTTAAAATTGACGTCAATAAATAACCCGGGCGAAATACGGTAAAACATCTTTATTCGGCCTGCGAAAGTGGGACTTTTTTATCCTTCTATCGCATGGCTCTAGTTTCGAAATTTGACCAAATATCGTGAGAACATTTAGTGAAAATATGAAAAAAATCTACACGCGGAAGAGGCAAAGCTGAACACAAGGGCCAATAAAAAATGGGTATGGTTTATTTGCCAAGTGAGATTATCGCAAAACCGGAAAAAAAGACCACATGCCACCTCGTTGAATTTTTTTCCATTTTGGGCATCTGCTTCTTTTTGGGCCGTTTCAATTTTGTTGATGGCCTGGTTTTTGCCTTCCCCTAATTGCTTTTCGATGGCGTCTTTTGCTCCATCAATTTTAACCGCCAAACTATTTTAAATCCTGGTGCAGATTGCATAAAATTACTGCGTCTTCAAATTTGCCGTCGATATTCCCCCTGGGTGTTCTTTAATTTTCAAAGTCGCTCACTCTTTTTCGATTTTATTGTTCGCCCGTAACTTCTCAATAACTCGGGGCAAAGTATAAATTGTCGATGAGAATTAAGAGCTATGTTGAAGGCGCACAGCGCGGACCGCGGGGTTTGAGACCCGCGAATTCACTTCGAGGGTCGAAAGGGGGCGCGTGCCCCCTTTTATAGAAGTTATGTTCGCCCATCAAAATGCTCGGTTTCTTCCTGTGGTGGAAGCCCTTTCCAGGGTGTCAGGAGCTCTTGGATGTTAAACCCATCCGATGCAAGGTTCCAAGCTAGGTACAGCCGTTCAATTTCTTCTAAGGGAAGAACGCGCTTATATAGCCCTGCAGTTTCGCGTTGGCGCTGAATTTCATATAGAAAAACCGCCGTTGCGACTGAAATGTTCAGGCTTTGAACTAAACCTACCATGGGAAGCTTGATTTTCTCATCCACGAAGCGAAGTATTTCTTCACGGCACCCGGAATGCTCATTGCCCATGATCAGAACCCAAGGTTGGGTCCAATTTACGGCGCGAAAATCTATTGCCGAAGAGTTTAAATCGGTTGCGGCCAACTTAAACTTACGCCCGCGATATTCGTTTAGCGCTTCAAGAAGATTTGGAACCTGCTTAAGGTTAACCCACCGTTCTGTTCCAAGGGAAACTTCAGGGTTGAGTTTTTTTGACTTCCCTTCATCGGGCTCCCAAATCACTTGAGAAACTCCGGTGGCATCGGCCGTTCTAATTACCGCGGAAAGATTGTGGGGGTCATGCACTCGATCTAAGGCAAGTACAAGATCGAATTGCCTGCGATGAAGGGCTTGTAAAACACGATAAAGTCTATTTTGGGTAGGCATCTTGGAATTTCAACCCTTTCCCGCCAAAGAAGGGGTCGCCGAGCCGGGGTTTGGACCTGAAAGATTGAGCACCGATCGAACAAACCCTTCCTCGGAAAAAATTCCCAGAAGATCAAGCTGGAGCCAAGTTTTTCGCGCATCAAATACCGGATTGATTTGGTTAAAGATAGTGTTTATGGCTGGCCGTGGAAGGGGCAAACCATTTAGAACCATTTTTTTGCACTGAAACCTTACCGTTTTCGTACCATTAATTACGGAATTCCCTGAAATTTTGAAGGCTATTAGAAATATTCCTTTATGAACTTTTCCGGAAAGGGATGTGTTATTTTTGCGAATTTTTATTTTAAGGTGGCTTAATTTTTTTGCTTCGGAAAATTTTTCGAACAATTTCAAAATATCACTTTCCGCAACGAATGTTTCTATTTTTACGCGATCTAAGGAGTTAAAAACCAGCTTATCTTGTGAAAGCGCGCGCGGGTCGATTTCAACATTGGGAAATTCAAGGATTGCATGGTGGATTACTAGGTTGTAATAGTGGATTTCCTTTGCGCTTACGCGAATCAAATCGAATTTTCCCGATTGGGGGTTAGAGGGCGAAAATTCAACCGAAAGAGATGACGGTCTAGGAGTTACTTCTACCAATTGCCTAACCTGCTCGGGCTGATACCCAAGTACATCGAACAAATGAGAAGCTCTAAAGGCTTCGGCATCGGAAAAAGCATTGAAAAAAGCTTGGGTTAAATTGAACCCTAACTTTTCCGTTTCAATATTTTGGGATGGTTGAGAAACATTTCTTGATTCTTCCGAATTGGGGTTGGCGTAAGCTTCTTGGGAGAAAACCCAAAACCCAAAAACAAACGAAAACAAAATGGAAATTACCCAAAAGTAAGAAATTTTTTCGAAAAAAATGACCCCCTTTGCAACCCTCAATTCCGGGAATTTAGCCATGGTTTTTAGTTGGAGTCCCCCAAAGATTTTATCCGATTGGCAAGGGTTTCTTCTTAGTTTATTATTTTGGCCCAATGAAGACTTTCTAAATTTTACCAGAATTGCTTGAAAATTTCGATGCGGCAAAATATTCATTGAAAATATCCCAATAAAATTTGTTTTTCCTGTTACCCTTTTCATTTGCTTGCGCTCTAAATCATAGTTATAATATAGCTTAAATGGTTTTGAGGAGGTTTTTACAGTGAGAATTGCGAGTTTGGTTCGTTTAAAAACAGCAAGTTATCTGATTTTCTGTTCATTATTTGTTTTTCTTAGCTCTTTTTCTTTTGGCGAGAATGCATGTTTTTTTCAGGTTTCGCGGGGAAACGCTTCATTTCAAGCAAAAGGCCAGACTGAATGGGAATCAATTGGAAATCAAAAGGTTCCCATATCCATCGGCGATAAAATCAAATCTGGCCCCGAAACTCGTGGAGAACTGTCATTTCCGGATGGGAGTATTTTTCGGTTAAAATCAGACACAATTTTGGTGCTTCATAATGAGGGAGTCCAACTTCAGGTTGGAGAAACGTGGTTCAATTTGCAAAAGCAAGGACGCAATTTTCAGGTTGTCACGCCATCTTCGGTTTGCGGAGTAATGGGAACTACTTTTGATGTTTCAGTCGATAAATCCGGGGGAACTCGCGTTAGAGTTTTTGACGGAGTTGTAGGAGTTCAAAATAATTTCGATAAAACCAAGCGCCGGTTAGAACTTACCAGAGGACAAACGGTTGAAACCGGACTTCTTTCAAAACTTCCGGAGCGGCCTAAAGCTTTTAGCGTCGATCAGGCAATAAAATCGGAACCTGATCTCAAACCGATGAAACTGGTTCCACCAGGCCTCAAGCCAGGGTTACCCCCGGGAAATCATCCCGGTTTACCTGATGTTCAGCCTCCGGGATTGCAGCCAGGTTTTCCTCCGGGAACCCATATTGAACCTACTCCAGGCCTGCAACCCGGGGTTCGCCCTGGCGGATCTCAAGGGAATAGGCCGGAAACCCAGCCAGGTTTCCAGCCGGGGGCTCATTTTGAACCTCCTCCTGGCCATCAACCGGAAGTTCGACCGGGTGATCGCCCCGACCCTCGCTCGGGCAATCAACCTGGAGTTCGATCGGGTGATCGCCCTGACCATAGCTCCGGTAATCAGCCAGGAGTTCGACCGGGTGATCGCCCTGACCATAGCTCCGGTAATCAGCCAGGAGTTCGACCGGGTGATCGCCCTGACC
>JACPTH010000147.1 GCA_016192885.1 bacterium
GATTTACGACAGTACTATGATATCACGAGAAAAAGCGTTATGTAAAGAAACCGAATCAAGACTTCCAAGGCCCATCACGAGAAAGAGGGGTTTCATAGATAGACTTTTGCTGTAACCGCGTCAGAAACAGCCCTTACAAACGATTCTTTCAATAATACAAATTAATTGCTCTAACCCCTGCCAAATATTTTCTCAAAACCACAAAAGTTTGTTTAGGGAGAATTCCTGAGGGGAAAGGGAGTTTCTTGCCCAACGTTCAATGATATGGTAATATGATTTCCGTTTAGTTTGGGTTTTAAAGGGTTTTAGATTCAATCTTGCTCAAATTGAAAGGTTAAAAATGTCTTATCCGATTCATCGGCCCCGAAGACTCCGGACCAACCCAAAAATCCGTGAATTGATTCAGGAAACCGTTCTTTTACCCGAAAAGTTTATTCTTCCTTTGTTTGTTGAGGAAGCCCTAAAAATAGAAGAACCTATTCAAGCCATGCCTGGGCAATTTCGTTGGCCCGTTAGCGAGATAATTAGGCCCATTGAGGAAGCAAAGTCTTTTGGTATTAATTCTTTTTTGCTTTTTGGGTCACCTGAAACCAAAGATAGGACCGGTTCTTCCTCACGCGATCCAAAGGGCTTAATTCCAAGAGCCATTGAAAAAATAAAGGGAGCTTTTCCGGATTCCTTTCTGATTACCGACGTATGTTTATGCGGTTATACAGACCATGGTCACTGCGGAATCCCGGATTCCCAAGGCTATATTCAAAACGATGAAACCTTACCCTTTCTTTGTCAGATGGCACTTTCTCACGCTAAAGCCGGAGCCGATATGATAGCCCCCTCAGATATGATGGACGGCCGAGTTGGGGTTATCCGCTCCGCCCTTGATATTGACGGGTTTACCCGGATTCCGATAATGTCATACGCCGCTAAATTTTCCTCCTGCTTCTACGGCCCGTTCAGAGAAGCAGCCCATTCAGCCCCTTCGTTTGGCGACAGAACAAGTTATCAAATGTCTCCATCAAACCGAAGAGAGGCCCTTTTTGAAATGACCCTCGACATGGACGAAGGGGCTGATATCTTAATGGTGAAACCCGCGATGCCATACCTTGATGTAATTTATGAAGCTCGGATCCGCTTTGATTGTCCGATTGCCGCTTACCAAGTTTCGGGGGAATATTCCATGATAAAAGCCGCTTCCGCTAATGGTTGGGTCGACGAACGAGGGGCGGTTCTGGAAAGTTTATTAGCGATTCGTCGAGCCGGGGCCGACCTAATTATGACCTATTTCGCGGTTAACGCAGCTAAATGGTTGAAAGATAACCCATGAAAGGCCAAAGAAAACTTGCCCTCCTTGCATGGGAAACCACAAGGGCTTGTACACTTTCCTGCCCGCACTGTCGGGCATCGGCACAACCTAATCGGGAAGATGCGGAACTTTCGACCGAAGAA
>JACPTH010000148.1 GCA_016192885.1 bacterium
GATGAGGTCTCTTTGTCCATGAGCTGGGCGACAACGTTGGCGCATCCGACGGCAAGATGGGAACACATAACCCCCAATTGAACCCGCTTCATTTGCAGATTATGTGAGGATAGGGTTCGAGAGTAGGAAAAAATGAAAACGATCATTACGGAAAGAAGAATGACAATTATAGGGATAACCATCCCCTTCACAAAAAGATTCGCGTGAAAGTTAACTCTTCCTTTTGGCGGAATTGTCACGGTTTTAAACACTTTTCAATCCATAATTCATAATTACTTAAAGATAGACTGAAAAACCTTTTAAGTCAATTGCCGGTTGGAGCGGCAAAAGCCTCGAACCTCAAAAGCCTCGACCTCGCATTTCCTACCCTTAACTTTAACAAGTCCATGAGAAACAAACTCGAACCGATCGATCGGCAGTTTTTCTTGAACCCATTTGGAAACGAAAATCTCCCCGCGCGAGGCGAGGGATTCAAGGCGCGCCGCTAAATTTACCGAATCGCCCAAAAGAGTGTATTCCAAGTGAAATTCAGACCCAACGTTTCCGGCCACTACATCTCCGCCGTTGATTCCAATCCCGATATCTTCAATTGGAAAATCAATTCCGGCCTCGCAGTAAGTTTCCTTTAATTTTGCAAGGGCCAATTTCATTTTAATTGCCGCGGTTACCGCCCGTTCGGGCTCATCTCCGTGAAAAACTGGAACTCCAAAAAAAGCCATTAATCCATCGCCAATATACTTGTTAAGAATTCCGCCATTTTGAAAAATAACTTGGGTAACTTCAGTAAAATAAGAGTTGAGAAAAGTAATAATCTGCTCGGGTTTCCTTTCTTCGCAAAGAGAAGTAAAACCTCGATTATCCGCGAATAGAATTACCGCGCACCTTCTGGAACCTCCTAACGAAATTGCGCCAGGGTTTGCCAACAATTCTTGCAATAAAGTCGGGGAAACATATTGTTTAAACAAATTGGAGATTTTCGCTTTCTCGCTTTGCAAAAATGCCGCTCTCACTGAAATAGCTGAAATCCATCCAGTCGAAAAAGAAAATACAAGATCCAAGGGGTTCATAAAAGTACTTTTGAAGCTAAACGAAAGAATTGAAAAAAACACGGATGCAAGAGAACAAACTCCAAGAAGGATCGCCCCTCCCTCGATTCCGAGCGATCGAAAAAGGTTTGCAAAAAAACAGGATACAATTAGCAAAATAATCCACCAGGAAAACCCGGAGATTTCGGAGAGGAACTCATTTTCTAAAAGTGCTCTTAAAACATGCGCATGGATTTCTACTCCGGGCATATCACCTTTAATCGAAAATGGGGTGTGGAAAGAATCTCGAAATTCTTCCGCGGTTCCTCCGACTAGCACAATTTTCTGGGATATTGATGAAGTTGCTATTTTTCCTTCTAGAACATCGGTTACGGAGAATGAAGCCAGCGGAGATTGAAACTCCGAGTCGGTGCCTCCCAGAAAGGGAATGATTACCGCCCCCCGGGAATTGACCGGAATAACCAGCGGAAAACTCCGACCCGGAATAATAAGGTTATTTCCTAAAAGTCTAATATCCGATGGTGAAGCTTCAATTTTTGCTAGATAGAGGGCTAGCGCAAAATTTATTCGAGGCGTTAAATCAACCCTCGAATAATATAACTGGGTTTTCCTGACGAACATATCTTTATCAAGGACATGGTCGGCCAACCCTTCTCCCCGAGATACTTCGTGAAAAAACGCTCGACCGGTGACCCAGATTTTCGAAAGGTTTTCATTATTTGCAAGAAAACAATTTGAAACAACTTTTCCGTATCTGCGTACAGCATCAAGAAGGGCGGAATCTTCATCGCGGCCTCCGGGTTCATCAAACGTAACGTCAAGGCCGACAAGTTTTGCTTCCATGGAAGCCAGGCGATCGATTAAGGCCGCGTAAACCGACCTATCAATGCGGGTTTTATCGCCCCGTAGCTTTCTAAGAGAAGGAGTATCAATTCTTACTATGACTATGTTTGGGTCAGCATGCTTAACCATTTCTTTCTTTTCATGGCTTGTAACCTTGATTCCGATTGGGCCGTTTAAACGCCAAAATCGGTCCAACACCCACGAGGGGAAAAGCCCTCCACCCGTCAATAGCAAGAAGGCGCAGGTTAAAATAATTGCAAGCGAACTTAAAATCAGACGTTCCCAAGGAACCCGTCTCATAATATGTAAGCCGTTTAACTATCAGCCGTCAGCATTCAGCAAAAACCCTCCAGGATTTTTCCATGGCATGTTTTTAGCCAATATCAGAAATACAAATTAAAAATCAAATCTTAATCTCCCCACAAAGGCTTTTCAACTTAAACACAGACAGATAATTTAGCAATAATTTTACTTGTTATTCTCTGGTTTTTTTTTATTTTTGCGTTGTCGTTTTGATCTTTGATTTTCAATTTTTGAAATTCTTAATTCTCTCAGTTAATTAGCCTCAACCACCTTACCAAGGTTAGAAAATGCCTTGCAGCTTTTAGTGCGTTTGCCCTAGTGGAGATCACTTTCAACCCTTCACCTTTTTTTAACTGACAGCTGAAAGCTGATGACTGTACGTTTACTCATTTTCACTTGGAAAATTTTTCCGGTTCCTGAAATCCGGCAAAATCCGGATCAAGCATAACGTTGACTTCAGTCACTTCTGAAACTCCATCCTTACTGATACTTACCTGCTTGAAAGCTCCCACTTCAAGTTGTTTCAAAGAACCGGAAGAAATTTCAGGGGGGGTTTTAGCCGAGTCTTTGTCCAAAGTTTCTTTTGAATTTCCTTCCGTGGAATCGTTACTTTTGCTTTCCACCATGCCGAAAGCTACCAACCCTTCCTTTACCGTTAATGTGGTTTTATCATTCAGATGAGAAATCTTGAAAGCGGTTCCCTTTATGCTCGCCACCGCTCGATTCGTGGCAACTTGAAATTTCTTGGCGTTCTCATTTCCCTTGGGGACATAAAATGCGGCAATTCCGTTTATTAATCGATTATAAATTATCGAAATGTTAGTGGAACTCTTTTTTCGTTCCTCAATTTGAAATTCGGTATTGGGGAGAATGTCTCCGGTTGCGCCGCTACTATATTGAAGTTCGGCGATTGCCTTTTCACCCGTGCGAATCGTGTCGCCTTCATGAAGGGGGGTTTTCCCTTCAACTTTTACATACTCCGAAGCCCCCATTCTTTTTACTTCTGCAACCCCGTTTACCGTCTTCGTAATAAAAGCAATTGGGTCGTTTTCTTGTTTTTGGCTCTCGCACCCACTGCAAAGAAAACCAACCAGGATTACAATCGAAATCAAGGATATCCGAAAATTCATAGTGGCAGCCTCCATTTAATTAATTTTCCCTTCCAGAGTCATGAATTTTTGTTTGGAATCCATCACATTATCAATTGCTCCGGCAAAACCAGTGGAATTTCCAAAGTGCTGGCGAAGGGAAGAGATGTTTCGGGAAATTTCTAACTCGCGATCAAAAAATGCTACAAGATTTGGTTGGCGTCCTTTAAAAGCATTTCGCATTTGGGAAAGTTTCGCCTGAAAATCTTTAATTCCGGAACTTTCGCCGCCCCAAGTTCCATTTAACAAAATCCCAAGTTTTTGAACGTCTACCAATCTTTGAATCGCTAAATTAATCTTTCGCTTTGGGAAGTTTTCTTTATGCGGAGAATCTAAAAGCCGGCAATAAGCATCTTCCGCACCTGAAAAGTTGATAGGGATTCGATCGACAATTGCAATCCCCCCGAAACAAAAGCCTCTCAAATCTTCTACATTTTGATAAATCTTTGGACCGAGGGTTGAAGAATCTATGGTTTTTGACAATAGCATAAAAAGTGCGGGAAGAACCCTTGCAACATGGGAAAACTGCCCTAGAGCCTTTTGTTCAAACGAATTAGCGATATGTTCTTGGTACAAAGTCGCTCTCGCTTTTTTTGAATGATCGGGTGAAGCAAGCGCTTCATCTCTCTGCTGCGTATACGAAGAAATTAGCTCATTATACCTTTCACAATCTTCATCAGCCTTAAACACCATTTCCACAAGATTTCCCACGGCGCGAACAACCTCGGGATCTCCTCCGTTGTTAAATTGCATGAAACTATCAAAGGTGGGGGGATTTGGCGCGGAATCGGATGCTATCCAACTCCATAATGCTTGACCCGCATCACCGGTTAAATTGGGAGTTACCGACAGCGGAGATTTTGAAAAATCATCTTCATTGGTTCCTAAGATTTGCTGAGAAACGACATAACTCTGGTCGATTCCGCTTGCGTCTTTCCACGAAAGGTTAACAACCGCTTCGACAAGATTGGGAAAAGGTTGAGCAGTAATCGGATCAATTACAAACCGACTTTCGACCTGACATTTGAAATTTCGAAGTTGGTTGAAAACCGAACCTAATTCTTTGGTGATCGGCTCATCGTCCCCCTCTTGAAGGGATTCAAAATTTCGAGTGTTTTCCAATAATCGAAAGTAAAAGTTCTTCCCTTCAACGATGGGTTCTTTTTCGCCCGTCGCTCCGTGAATGAGATTATCGGTAAAAAAATGAGGGTTTTCCGAAATTCGATTGTTGATATCTTCTAAAACCTTTTGGCCCAAAAA
>JACPTH010000152.1 GCA_016192885.1 bacterium
CTGGACAATTAGATGATTTTCGCTTCGGCCATTTTTTCCTTTTAGCATTGACCTATTCTCTCTTCTTCGTCATTTTCTCAGTTCTTGAATTTCATGGAATCTTTCGAACTTCAATTTCCATGATTTTTTCGGCAATTTTTTCCCTTCCCCTTCTTGCTCTAGTTATCTCTCCTATCCTTGGCTGGAAATTTGCCGTCGCCCGTTTAATTCCATTTTCAGTTTTTACCCTTGCTTTGGTGATAAACGGGGTTTATGGGAAAGACTATAGCGATTTTGTGTTTATCGCTGCAGCGGTGTTTGTGGTTGCATTTGTTACCTTAAGTTACGAACAATGGGCCTTAGGCAGGGAAAAATATAGAAAAACAAAAGACGAGGCTTTTTCAACTCGGCGGAAAAACCTGGTTTACACGCTCTACCAGGAGCTTGGACCAACCATAAATCATTTGCTTGAGTTAGATTCCCGCGTAAAGAAAATTTTTGAAAGCGAAAAAAGAAAAGACTTTCTTCCTTATCTACCGAGGTTAAAAAATTGCTGTGATATGGTTTCTCCCCTAAAAAGAGATTTTGATCATCTTTCGAGCAAGATTACGGTCATCCCAAGCCAACCGGAATGGGGTTTTGAGGATAACACTATCCTCCTAAATCAGGAAGCGGATGTGTTGCAGGAAAAACTAATCCCATGTTTGGAAGCATTCCAAGGAGAGTTAAAAATTTTCCAAAAACCTGAAAAAAAACCGGAAGCTCCGGGTCAGGAGCGGGAAATTCATTGCATGGCTTGCGGAAAACTTGGCTCAGCCTCGCCTTTTTGTCAAAACTGTGGGGCTCAGCATGGGATAAGCGTTTGCTGTAGTTCCTGCCATGCGGCAACGCTCGTTCCGATTCATTCCATTCACCCAAATCGGCGAAAAAAATCCTTTTTCTGCCGAACCTGCGGATCGCGAATAAAATTATTTAGCGAGAACTAATAGCGGACTTTCGCACTTTTTCAAAGCCTGTAAAGGAGTAACGTATCTCCTCAATAATTCGGAGCAAAATGAAAATCATTGGTAAAGCTGAGAATTTATTTTCGGAGGGGGCACCGCGCCCCTGACCGCGGGGAGTGAAAAAAGCGAATTCACTTCGCTTGTCGAGAGGGGCGTCGTGCAACAGGCGCGCGCCCCCTTTTATTGAGATGATAAGGGGTACCACACTTTTTTTGGGGAACTTTTAAAAACTCCCCGGTTCTAAAAAACCTGCTTCTTCACCATTTTCTGTTACCTTCACCGACCCAAATTGAATGCACTTAATTGAGTTTAGGTCCCCTGGAAACGGCGCTCGAACTCTAAAACAGTTATTAAGAAAGTCAATCTCTTCGAGACGTCCAAGGGCTAGCACATCTTGGTTTTCGTCTAAGAATGCGATCAAAAGACCTTTTTCATGTCCGGAAACAAAATTCATGATCCTTCCTAAATCTTTTGGCCAACCTTTCGTCATTTCCATAAGAAGCGGGCCTGATGAAATTACGAGGGTGCCCTCCCAACCGGAAAGTCTTTCGGAATGCAATGTTCCTTCAAGGGGAAGAGGGGTCCCGCTAAGAAAATAACACCGATCGGTAATTATCTGCTTAAAAGGGATTTCAAAAACCCTTGAGTTTTTAAAATATCGTTTGCTTACTAATTCTCGCAAAGATTTCCGCTCCATTTGAGAGGTAGGTGAAGCCTTTTTCGAAACGGGAAGGCGGACGACCTTGGAGGAAGGAAGGTGCTTTACCAAGTGTTCCAGCTCATTTCCGCGCTGCATCAAAACGACCAAATCAGGTTTTATGAAGTCAAGTTTTGCCTTTTTTAAAGCACGCCCACCATCGCCTTGAACCCACCCGGTTGTGTCGATAATTAAAACATCAACCCCCGCGCGCGCTTTCTCAAGCATGTAAGAAAGACCGGTCATGGCTGGTAGAAAATGCAAACCTGGAGAGTGGGCTCCCAACATGTAAAGATGAGTGGCAGGTTCTTCACTTAAGAAAACAGTTGGAGAGTTCATCACCAACATCCCAAAAGCCCCAGGAGGACCGATATCAGATTGCCCGGTATCGCAGTCTAAAACACCGATTCGCTTTTTCTTCTCAATTAATCGATTCGCAAGATAGGTGCAAAAAAAAGTTTTTCCCGTATCTACTTCTCCAAGGACCATAACGTTGTAAAGGCGTCCCATAATGTGGCCGCTCGCAATTCTACCGGCCAAGTTATCCCATTCCTCCGGAATTGAACTGGTCTCCATTTTAGAAAAACTTTCGGGAGGAGCTTTCAACTCAAGCGAAGCATCAGAAATAGCTTTAACCGGAACGCGTTTTCCGGAGGGCACCTCCAGAGTTTGACCTGCCTTAATTCCCGCTGCAATGACCTCAACCTCTCCGGATTGAACTGAAAGTGAGGCCGGACCTACCAGTAGGTAGAAATCGTTTTGCTTTAACGTTTGATTGTTCATCGTTCGACCTCCTTCTTAAAAACCAAAGACGGCCAAAGTTCCTCTAAAATCTTTTCGTTGAGAACAGTCACTTTTTCCATTTCCTTGAAACCTACTTCCAATTCATCTTCAGACGTAACTATTTTAACGTGCTTAAGCGTAACTCCGTCGGAATCTTTGGATTCAACCGTTCCAATGTAACAATCACCCTTGTTGCGAATATATATCCTTTGGCCCACTAATACTTCTCGCGCCGGAAGAGATTTGGTTATTCCACCCAAACACATGTGGGTAATTCCAGGATAAAGCGGAACATCCTCATAAAGCTTAATGAGCTGCTGAAGGATATCCTTGATCAAAACCGGATCGGATTCCTCGCGGAGGATGGACTTAAGGAATTTAAAAATGGATGGAAAATCCGTTTCTTTAAAAGTCATGGATGGGTCCTTTCAGAAATGAAGTATTCTAAGCCAAGTTCCACCGCGCGCTTTTTCTGGTGCTTGGTCATTTTTCCGTCTTGGTACCTTGCGTCTATTTCAACCATTTCCATAAGTTGAGAAATTACGTGGGATAACACCGTCACAAATGTTACTCCATTCGTTCTTATGGTGCATTCTGCCGCCCGCGGATGCCCCCCGCCGCTTATCAAATCTTTAAACTTCGGAAATTTTCCTTGCAACGTGTCCTGAAGGCTTTTGCAAAACTTTCCTGAATGAACCCTATCGCCGCTTCCGCGAACGGAAACATGGGAATACTCGGGAGAAACTGCGCTAACCATGATAATCTGCGCGAATTTGTCGTTCCCGGCTTTTTTTAAATCAAACAGTTTTATCGACCCGATCATAGGCAAAAGAGGAACTTTACCCCCAACGAAAAGATAAACCGAAGTATCTTGAAGTTTTAAAACCTGAGTCGATGAATCTAAGGTTTTGCTCGCATTTCTCCAATCATCCAAAAAGAATTGAAAAATCTTTATAAGATTTCTGGCTTCCGATTCCGGAATAAGACGGATAAAACTTTCCAAAGTGGAAATTGTCTTCAAGGATTCAATTTTCGGGGCAAGTTTTTCCAGGGCAATGCCAATGCAAACCGGATGGTCGATTTCCTTTAATGATTCATCTCGGTCGTTGTAGTGGTCCCGTTGTTCGGCGTCAAACATTGTCGGCCGTTCGTGTACTAGTGAAAAAAGATTTTTAAAGGATTTTCCATGTTCGGTAAAAAAAGGAACCGCGAAGTCGGCCAAAATTCCTTTGACGGGCTCGATCGCCCAATCCCCTTTCAAACCTAGCAAACAAAGGAAATCGTCAAATTCATCCCGGGTTTTTGAAAGGGTGGAAATTCCATGAGCAAGAATTGATGTTGAGCATTGAGTATAACGTTCAATGCTAGGATTAAAATAAACGCAATCAGATGGAGGTTTTGGCGTTGGATGATGATCGACGATAAAGACTTTTGCTTTCTTCCCAAATTCGGAATAGGGAGGAAGCGTGCCTTTGTCAAGAATAAAAACATTTTTTGCATCCGGGCAATCTTTCATCGTCGCCTCAAATTGCTCGTTTGAGAGCAAAAACCCGGGGGGCATCCTCCAGGAAACCGTCCAACCTTTTTTTTCGAGCATTCTCTTAAAAATTAAACCGCTGGTAATACCATCCGGATCATCATGGCTAAAAATTACGGCGGGGCCGTCCGGGTTCCCAACAACCTCAATAATACGAGCTAAACCTTGATTTGAAGATAAAAGGGAATTCCACTGAGACAAATACCCCTCATTACATTGAGGGGGATTAGTAAGTATCAATGTTTCTTGCATATTCGAACCTTTCTTAAAATGTATATGAAACGGTAAAACAAAATTAATTTGATTTTGGCTCCATCGAGCATTTTGGATTGAAGGTCCTAGTATAGTGAACTTAAAGGCCGCGGTCAACCATGAAGTTAAAATCTTTGGGGTCTTTCCCGCCGACTGTTAACCTAACGGTTCCATGTCGATCATTGCGCCAAACTCGGATACCTCTTTCTTGATAAAGCTCTAGCATTTCACGAGTCGGGTGTCTAAACGGATTGTCCTTTCCAACTTGAATTACCCCCGCCTCAGGGGAAACGAAGTTTAAAAAAGTTTTAAAAATACTAGTACTTGAACCATGGTGTGGAACTTTGATTACCTGGCATTTTAGATCTTTACCATACTTTGAAATTTCCATTTCGCTCGCCTCTTCAACATCTCCCGGAAATAAAATTGAAAAAAGCCCAAATCGTAGAAAGAGGGCCACGGATGAGTTATTCATTTCGGTATTGGAAAGATCTCTAGGTTTAAGGGGTTGGTTCGGGTGAAGGACCTCAACGAAAAGTTCATCTCCCCAATCAAGGATATCTCCGGATTTAACAACCTCCCTGGGAACGCGTTTTTTCTCGCATATTTCAACATAATCTTTATACGTTACGGTATTAAAAACGACCCCATTTTCCCAAACCTTTTTTACCTTGAACTGTTTTAAAACTTGAATGATTCCCCCAAGATGGTCGTTATGCGGATGGGTAACGACAATTCCATCAATTCGCTTTACCCCTGTTTTTCGCAAGTAACCTTGAACCAACTCCCGGTTTTGGCTTCTAGCCTGCGTTGCAGGAACGTTAGTTCCTCCGTCGATTAGAAAATTTTTCCCTCTCGGGGTTCGAACCAGAATTGAATCACCCTGTCCGATATTGATAAAATCAATGAGGAGGTCGGTATGACTTTTATCCGGATAGAATCCGCCATGCTCGGGGCTTAAAAAAATGGCCCAAACATAGACTACAACTAAAAAATTCAAGACGAATAAGAATCTTACTTTGTTGTCTTGAAAGGATTTCTGCTCGAACCCGTAGTGCGCCATAAATTAGCACGCTCCATGCAAAGAATTTTCTTACCTGACGTCTACCTGATCGGAAAACTTCTTGAAAGTCCGTTCCGATAACCCTGGAACATCTTCAAGATCTTCTAATGATTGAAAACTTCCCTTTTGTCGCCTTGTTTCAATTATCGCTTCCGCAAGAGTTTTGCCAACTCCGGGCAGGGCATCCAGCTCTTCGAGGGATGCAAAGTTCAAGTTTAATTTCTTTGGCGCTCCGGTCGGGGTTTCTTCTTCTTTGTTTACGCACAAAAAGCGCGATACCGCAGACAATTTTTTTGCCGACACCCCGGGCATTTCGGATAATTCAGACATATCGTTGAATTTTCCGCGCTCTTTTCTATAGGAAATTAATTTTTCGGCAAAAGCTTTCCCTACCCCGGGAAGGGAATCAAGTTGAGCCAAAGTTGCGGTATTAATGTTTATTTTATTTATCTCTTTTCCGCCAATTTTTGCTGAAAGTTTTCCTTTTACCAGAGGTTTCTTGGGAGTAAGAGATTGAACCTTCAAAATTTCTTGTTCGATTTTTTCATTTTGAGAATCTACAATTTTTACCTGGCCGAATACCAAAAAAAGCCCAAGCAATAGGGCGATTAGAAGAAATCCAAAGGTAACCTTTTCTAGCTGAGTAAGAATCATAAATCTAAAAGAAATAGCGGTTGGGGTTTTTTATCAGGCCGTTTCAAGAAATTTTTCCTATTTTGGATGTTCCTCAGATTCAACAAATGGTTTAACCTTTATCTGGCCCGAACGGATATCGATTTGAATCGCGCCATTCCTGTCCGTTCGAAAAGCGGGAACCTTGAAGGATTTCCAAATATTGTTGAAATGCATTGTCCGAATGTCAATACGCTTGTTCATGTAATAATTTTCCATTAGCCACCTAGGCGGTTTTCTAAAACTAATCGCGATTCGAACAGGCGAATTTATAGCCATGAATTTGTCAAATTCTTGATTGTTGTAGGGAAGATCTGAAACCATCAACAGGTGCAACGGAGTTTTAAAAATATCAGCCCAGGGAAACGCGTTACCCGGTGAATATGCCATCCGAATATCGCCTTCGTTAATTAGAATTACCGTTCCGTCATAGTATGCTGAAAATCTTTTCTGTTGCCCTTCCGGATAGGCCACCCTTACGGTTCCCTTGAAATCATCTATTTCAATACCCTCAAAAATTTGAACGACCGACGTGTTAGTCTCTTTCACGGCTTTTATTAAGGCGTTGTAAGAGGAATAGGCTTGATCGAGATAAGGGTTTGGGGGAACCGGGGTGATAATGTCCTTTTTAAAATTCTCCTCGATCTTTGAATCTCCAAAAGAAAATTTGGCGACAAATTCGGAGAAAGTTACTTCTTTTCCGTCATTCGGTAAAGAAAATGGAGTATATATTTTATTAATTTTGTAGTTTTTAAATATCTTTAATAACCCTGAAACTCGTTCCGGAAGCGGAGAGGTTAAAACAACCGAGTCGATGCTTCGAATATTTTTTTCTGAAAGTGCCGGAAGAATAACTCTTTCCCCGATATCATATTCGGAAATGCTGTCGTACAAACCTGAATCAACAAGCATAGTTTTAGACCCTTTTTCAATTAAAAGAGAGGATCCATACCCGACATCAAGAAGAGTCACCCGAAGGTCTGGAAGGCGCTCAATCCTAGAATACCAAAACCCTAGAAAGAAAACGGAAACTCCGGTGGCGACCCCTACGGCAAGCCTAGAACTCCACTTGTAATCCGGATCTTGGAGCAACTCTGAAATTGCGTTGTAAATTGCGATACTCCAATTTTTTATTGAATCCCAGAAGAAAAACAAGTGAAGGAATCCGTAGTAAACAACAACGCTCCCGACGGAGGGTTGGGAAACCCTTGGGAACGGAATCAGAATTGAAAAAAAATGCGCCATTCCTAAAAAGAACTTTACAGCAAGCCAATTTGCAGCGTTAATCATCAAGGCTATTTTGATTCCCAAAACCGGAATGATAGTCCCGATAATGCCCGCAACTAAACCCACTTGAACAATTATTCCGATCAAAGGAATAGCTATCATGTTCGCGATCGGCGAGGAAAGAGACATGGAGCCGAAGTAAAAAGCCGACAAAGGGCCCATCATTCCAAAAAAAATAGCGACTTGAGAAGAGGTAAAACTTTTTAGCCAGCCCGGTATCATCTCAAAGCTATAGCTGACAAAGCTCGATTTTTTTGCAAGCCATTTTGAAAAAAGATAGGTTAATAAAAAGTAAATCCCTGAAAATGGAAAGAACCACGGTTCGACAATAGCGCTTCGCCAAATTATAACGACAAAATAATACGTAAAAATCATAAAAACAGCGCTAACCAAGCCCGCCCCGCGAAGAGAATTTGTAAGCAATTTTTCCGAAGGCTCGGAGAACATGGCAAGCGCGTAAATGGCCATGAAGGAAAGGGTAAAGCTCGGTTCGGTTAGTTGCAGGGGATAAAAAGTTAGAATTGCGACAGCGGCAACAGCCAATGCGAAAATTATGGATAATCGAAACCCGCGCTCTTTTAAATAAGCGCGTGAAAGCACAAATAAACTGTTCATAAGTGCCGCTCGCACTGCCGAACTGGGCCAACCGACGATCAGAGCGAAAGTAAAAAGAAAAAAAACGATAAATGGGGCAAAAATCTTGATTGGAACCCTGAAAAGCGTGAAAAGGCCGTAAAGAAGACCGGCTATTATCGTGACGTGGAGACCTGAAACGGCAAGAACGTGTGAAACTCCGGTTTGTCTAAATTCTTTGCTAATATAGTTAGGGAGACCGCCTTTTAAACCCAAAACCACTCCGCCTAAAAATGAAGATTCAGGGAAGGGCATCGTTTGCTTAATTACTTTTAAAAACTCAACCCGCAAATAAAGGGCAAACCTATACCACCATGCCCCGCCGGGCAAATCCGAAAGAACCTTAAT
>JACPTH010000143.1 GCA_016192885.1 bacterium
CCCGAAAAGAGATTGACTAGCCTGGTAAAAGTAACCCAAGGAGGTTATTGAAAAAATGATAGCCTAAAACCTGAAAAAAAAAGTCTTCCTGAATTTGCAGGGGGGGGATGACCATACAATAATCGTCCCACTTTTCAAGTTCCCCCGAGAGGCAGCAGATGAGCAATTTACAAACGGTTACAATTTATTCAGATGATTCCAATGTTTCCTCTTCACATAACAAACTCCAAAACTCTCAAGCCTCCCAGGAAAAACCGAAACTTTCCCTGGTTCTCACCTCCGGGGTAACTTTAGAGCAATTGGCTGAGACCTTTAAAAAACAGCGCAGAGAATGCTGGATATGTTCGAAAGTTGTTTCGACTTTTGAAGCCGGAAAAAAGATCGGCGAAGATGATCTATGGCATCTTGAAACTTGCGTTCTTTCTTGGGAAAATTTATTCCCGAAAACTTAGGAAAGTCCACGGAAAGACCCCGTCAGGAAAGACCCCGTCTTTTAGTGCGCCTTGGCGCACCTCTTTTTTTATGCCGCAAGCCGCCATCCGGGATTAACAATATCCGCTAAAATGTCATTTCGACCGTAGGGAGAAATCTCATCCCAAGCGAGCTTGAGTGGTTCGAGATCTCTCCCTTCGGTCGAGATGACAGCCATTTTTAGCATCTTTGTTAGCCACGCAGCCATCCTACGCATTTGCGCCCAAATTTGTGAAAAAGGGATAATGGACTAGGCTATTTAGATTGTGTTATACTAGGCTGGTGTGGTTTTTTAGAAAAAATTTAAGGAGTTTTTAAATGGTAAATCCTGTTCCTGCCGGCTCAATGCCAAAATGTTTCGGGACCGAATACTTTGCCAAATGGGGAACCTCAGGAATGCGGTTCGAAGATATGAAAGTTGATAAACCCGAGCAACAAAACCGATGTGCGGAATGCCACCTTTTTGAGCGTTGCTTTATGGCGGTCCAAATAAAACTTTTAAGGATCAAACATTAGAAATCGACATCCCTAAAGGGGAGAATACATGCGCGTCTACGATTTAATAAAGCGGAAGCGAGACGGAAATGGCCTATCACCGGATGAGATAAAATTCATTATTGACGGCTTTGTTCGCGACCAAATTCCTGATTACCAAATGGCCGCCTTCTTGATGGCGGTTTTTTTCAAAGGAATGAACGAGGAAGAGACCTTTTGGTTGACCGACTCAATGTGTAAAAGCGGAGATTTTATTGATCTTCACGGAATTGAAGGTTTTACGATAGATAAACATTCAACAGGCGGAGTCGGAGATAAAACTAGCCTTGTTCTTGGCCCCGTTCTCGCCGCTTTAGGTTTGAAAGTCGCTAAATTGTCGGGCCGAGGCTTAGGGCACACGGGCGGAACCATCGACAAACTTGAGTCGATCCGTGGTTTCTCCTGTAGCCTTTCCCCGAAAGTTTTTATTGAAACCGTGAATAAAATCGGTCTCGCAATAGTCGGGCAAACAGCTAATTTAGTTCCTGCCGATAAAAAAATTTACGCATTGCGCGACGTGACTGCAACGGTTGATTCCATCCCTCTTATTGCAGCTTCGATTATGTCAAAAAAACTAGCTGTCGCGAACAAAGGTTTGGTCTTGGATGTTAAAGTAGGTTCCGGAGCTTTTATGAAAACCCTTCTTGAAGCGAAAGAGCTTGCTTCCCTTATGGTTCGTATCGGTAAAAAGGCCGGCCGGCGAGTTACGGCCGTTCTTTCCAACATGGATGAACCTCTTGGAGAAATGATTGGGAACTCCCTTGAAGTGAAGGAAGCAATCGAAACTCTTCGCGGGCATGGTCCTCGCGATTTGATGAAGTTGGTAAAAACTCTTTCTTCTCAGGCTCTCCTTTTATCCTCCCCCGAAACCCTTAACGAAAGTTCAGCCTCCGCGAAGGTTGATGAAATCATTACGTCGGGAAAAGCATATGCAAAATTTATTGATTTCGCAATTTCGCAAGGCGGAGATCCCCATGTTATCGAAAACCCTGCCAATCTTCCTTCAGCCAAGGAAGTAATCCAATTGGAATCTAGATTTACCGGCTATATCTCCAAAATTGATTGTGAAGGTGTCGGGATCGCAGCCATGATGTTAGGAGCAGGGCGTGAAACAAAAGAATCTTTTATTGACCCTGCCGTAGGAATTAAACTATTGA
>JACPTH010000144.1 GCA_016192885.1 bacterium
GAAGTGGCGTTTTTGGTGAAGCCTGTACAGGTTTCGATTTCTCAGCAGCGCAAGGTGATGGTTTATTCACAAGGTCTCAAAGTGCCGTTGCATGCTAAGGTTGAGCTCAATGGCAAGCCGCCTATTGAAGACAGTGAACAAGTCCTCGATTTAGGTAATGGCGTTACGGCAAAGGTGAAAAATGTTGACTGGAAAACTATTACTAATCCTTCTGATGGCGTCTGCGAATTAAAGATCGAAACCAATCTCTTGGTGCCAACGGTTGAATTCAAAGCTCAAGGTGCGTTAACCGCTCTAGCTACGGTGACAATCGCCATTTCAAAAGATGTTAAAAAACAACAAAATGAATTGGCAAAGCCAAAAGTTATTGAAGAAACATTCGTTCTTCCCGCAGTTAGCGCCGATCTGTGGGCGGTTCAGACCCCGGAGTGGAAGAATGTTGAAGGTCGTCTAGCTACTCAAGCTTTGGCTTTAGCCGGTCGGACATTTCTGATTGAAGAAGGAAATTTCATTTTTCAAGGAAAAACACACAACTGGAATGCAGAAACCGGCATCTCACCCAAAATCACACTCGAACCGGCTCTTGAAAGCGCTTCTATACCCCCGCCACCAGTTCAGAAAGTAATAACCTTACCTATTGTTTGCAGTGACATAAAAATTTCCTGGTTCGGCCCCAATAACCAAACATCTAATGTCAACAGGTTTGTTCCGTTTTTTAAAGAAGTTGGAAACGCTCAAGTTGAATTGAATACCGCTCTAAATTTTGATACAGCAGAGGCCATTTCATTTGCATCAAAAGCCTTTTCTATTCAAGCATTTTCGCTTTCAGATTTAGTTGACGCTTACATAGATCCGTCAAGCTTTACTATTGCAGCAGGTGGTAAAAAGCCTTTAACATTTGTAATAAAACAAAAGCAAATACCAAGCGAAATATTTGTCTTGAGTAACGCTTATAAAGTCATATTTCCCGAAGTTTCGTGGTATGCGAATGATGAATTTCTGGGTAAAGGCAACCCATTTGAATTCCACGCAACACCGGTAAAAAGACAAAGTACTATTAAAGCTGTTTCCAGTTGCAATATAACGGAATCAGATATTGAACCTGGATTTAAAGGCGGCAAGGATGAGATTCTAAGGAAAGCCGTTTATACCGTGGTTACCCTAGATGTTACCAATATTGAAATTTACATTCCTGAAACGGAAACTGACTCGCAATGGGAAGATGCAAACAATAAAATAAGTTGGGAGCGAATAGTCTTTGATGGTGAATCAATAAAAGTTAAAGTTACTCTTTCTGTAGAAATTCCTTCGTTGGATATCCTTAAAATACCTATAAAGATAAGAGCCTTTTCAGATTGGAGCGATACCGAAGATTGGAAGGAAATAACGATTAATAGTGATGATAGACTTAGTTCGAATAACAAAAGCATTTATCTGACAATTACCTGGAATGAAGCGGTTTCTCTTGGCTTATTTCCACCAAAAGATACTGTTAAATTCACTTCCGCTGATTTGATAAAGAATCCAGTGGATAGTAATTTCAATGATAGTAATAAATTCGATGAAGATATGTACGGCGCTGGTTATAAAAGGTGTGGAATGGCAAGAGATTTAGGCGGTATAGCCTCTTACCCACCAGCTCTGCCAGTAAACGCAGATTTTCTTAAAACCGGTGGAGTCTTGTATTTTCACGTCACAGCAGATATTAAAACGAGTTTAATTAGCTCGATTCAATATCAAGCGGATACTTTATATTACTCCGGTCATGGCAACCATCAGACAGGCGAGATATTGGGCGGTAATTTTTCCCCGAACGATGCAAAGTCATATTGGAACAAAGATTTGGATATGGCCATAATTGCGGGATGTTCGGTGTTTGATATCAAAGATTACGCCGGTCATTTTCCTGCAACATCAAGTTCTCATTTTGATTCCCCTGGTGAAAAGTGGATAGGTGCAGGCCCTCAAAAGTTTCTTGGATACGCATATACAGCGCCCTTGGATAACCAAGGTGGGGACCCTGAGACGACCTCACGAATTATTCATGACTGGTTCACCGGTGGAAAGACCGTTGATTCGTGGATGGATGCAAATGCTAATAAGAGTGGTTGGAACGCCTGTGCTATTGATCTCAATAAAGCTCCTTGGGAGTACCATTATTTTAAACCTTATGATTTACCAGGTGGATACCATTACCATGAAAAAAGAAAAGTGGTTTATGACACAACGAACCAAAAGTGGCCTGATTTGGATCCATAAAAAAGCTTGGAGAAAGACTTATGAAGTTTAACATTTCAATCCTAGTAATTGGGATTCTATTTTTCCTTGTTAAAGTAACATTTGCCTATGACAAAATAGTAAATTCTCTATTACAATTTGATTTTAAAACGATCTCTCTCAATTCTAAGATGACTGAAAATTTGCTTTCAAAGAAGTTAGTAAGTGAAGCAAACAGAAAATTGTCAGATTTATATAAAGAAAACACGTCATGCAACGAAAATATTTTCTTCCCTAAATGTGTTGATCTTATTAAAGAATTTTCTGAAATTATTTCATTGAATCCCAACAATAGAGCTTCTTTAACATTAAAATTTTATTTAGGCACATGCCTCGTGCTTTCACATGAATCATTTTATAAAGATATGACAAATTGGGAAAAAATAATTGAAAAAGCTCTAACAATTTTTAACTCTATCTCATCCGAATTTCCAAACACTTGGGAGGGAAAACTTTCTTCTACTTATAATCGAAATCATTTTTTAGCTATTATTAAAAATGATGTAGAAAATCAAGTTTTTGAATTGCGAAAATTGATTCCTATTTATCGAGAACTTGAAAAAGATGCTGGCTTTATTGAATATCTGAAAATCTTTAATATAAAGAATCCAGTAGAAATTTCAGTGCGGGATATTCTAATTTATAAGGAGCTTGAACTTGGACATATTGAAGCTGCTGAACAGGAACTAAAAAAAGTCAAGGGATTAAAAAATGTTACAGAGCATGTTTTAAGTAGATTAGAGCGCGAAATAGAAAGAGCAAAACAAAAAAAATCGAGATAGGTATGTATGAATGACTTAACAGATGAACGAATATGTCGCTATTTCGAGATTTGCAGAAAACTATAATATACTCCACAAATTTGATCTAAAGATTGATTTTAGTAAATAATGAGGTTCCGAAGTATTGATGGAATTAGTGTGTTTTTTACCGTCTTTCAACTACCCAACATCGTAGAAGCAGGAAATTCATCATACCCCCTATCTCTCATGTTAGTCATAATTCGTATGTCACACGAAACTATTCCGGAATTGTCGATGTGTCCGTTGAAAAAATTTTTTCCAAGAGGTGTATATGAAAGCTAGCTTTAAATGGGATTTCCGAGTTTTGATGGCTGTTGTTTTCGCTTTTTTTTCTTTGGCGCATTTGACGGCTTTCTGTGAAAATCTACCTTCCGGTCAAACCTCCACTGCCGGAAGCCAAGGGAAACTTTCGGAACGCATCCGATATGTTCCATTTTCAGATTTTAAAGAAGTTTTCGAGAAAACCCCCAAAGGTTTTTTGATTCCAAAAGAAGTGTATGAATCGATGAAGAAGGAAAAAGAAGGGTTTCTTGCCCGAAAACCTCAGAGCCCGCTTCCGAAGTTGGATATCGATTTCTCCTTTGGAAAGGCTCAATATAGTGGAACTCTCCACGATCAGGTCGCCGAGTTTGAAGCCGAGTTCCTTTTTTCGGTCCCCCAAGAACGCTGGGTACTACTTCCGCTTCCGGGCGGGGATGTAGGTTTGATTGAAGTAACCTTGGACGACCAACAAATCGGTGTAATAGCCCAAGGCTTTAGCGGAATTCAAGATCAAGAAGCTCCAAAAGGGAAAGTCGCCCTTCTTCAACAAAGGTTTAATGCGGTTCGATCCAAATCGAAAACGCGCGAAGTCCATGGACGAACCGGCGTTTCAAATGATTTTTCCGTCGCGGTTAAAGGTCCGGGAAATCATGTATTAAAGGTTCGCTTTGCGGTCCCGCAAGTTGACGACCCTGACAAAAATGAAATCACTTTTCGAATCCCCCGAGTACCCATGAACACCTTCGAAGTTTTTCTCGATAAATCAGGTCAAATGGGGGAAGTTGATCGTTCGGAAGGAACGGTATCCCTTGATTCCGTGGGCGATCGAACCTTGATTTCCGGAGTAATAGGGCAAACCGATCGGTTTACCTTGCGTTGGGCCCCAAAAACAATTTCCTATCCTAGCCAACCCACCGAGACAGCAAGCCAAGCTCAGCCTATCCTCGAAAAAACCCGAAAGGAAGTTAAACCTCCCCTAGTGTACGCAGATAGTTGCACATTGCTTTCTTTCGGCGAGGGATTTATAAGAAGCGACATTTTTGTACAACTAAACATTACCCGCTCGCCAAAGGGAATCATAAATTTTATGATTCCCAAAGAGATGAAGGTACTAGATGTGCGATCGGATCGATTGGAATCATATGAAATCCAGGACACCGCTTCCGGTAACCGTATTGTTTGTCGTCTTAACGCACAACTTCAATCATTAGTTGGAATTTCTATAAGCGGAGAAACTAAAATGTCGGATACCACCGAAGAGGTGGCTGTCCCTGTCCATCAGGTTGAAGACGTGGAGCACGATCACGGTTACATCGGGGTTGAAGCTCGCACCTCTATTGAGATCGCGAAAGTCGAAGAATCCCTGGGAAATTTAGACGTTTCCCCAATCGATCCATCTTCACTTCCCGATGAATTGTCCTCTCGCGCTACTCGCTCTATTTTATTGGGGTTTCGTTATTTGGCGATCCCATTCTCAAAGCCTTTGAAACTTCAAATTACTCGACATAAAGACGTTTCCGTGTTAACAAGCATGATTGACCAAGTTTGGGCCACTACCGTATTTGGGACGGATGAGACATCTCTTACTTGCTTGGATATGCTCGTAAAAAATAACGGCCAACAATATTTGAAGGTTAAAGTTAGCGAGGGCTCATGGATACAATCGGCGGCGGTTGAGGGAACGCCTGCAACAATCAATCTTCAATAAATTTTACAAGCCCTTTTGAGTTTTCTCTTCCGATTTTAGCCTTCCCGGCCTCCAAACTTGACTGGACGGTGTATGCTCCCGATCAATACGTAATGATTCCCCAACCCACCAATGTCGAAAAACCATATCGAGAACCTCGGTACTTTCCGCTTATTTTAGTCGTAAGGCTTTTCAAATTTCTTTCCACCCCTGAGTTTCTTATTTTCCTAGTTTTGTTTATGGCTATTTACGCGATGGTTCGCCATTTTTTAAAAGCTCGTGAAGAATCTGAGAAAAAGCCTTTTTCCTGGGCTACCACGCTACTTATCGTTGTGGGGTTTGGAATATTGGGTATTGCTGGAATTGGACCCGGGGTAGGAACTCTCAATAATAGTTTTGGAACGGTTCATTCTCCTTTACGATCTGCTGATATGCCTGTGAGCGGTTACCGGTCCAGCGGAATTCCAGTTCCGCCTGCTTCCTCGATTCCCCAAGCTTCCCCGGAAGACATTCGCGATGAAAAAGATGCAATGTCATCTTCAATTGATGACTTGGAAGAACAATATGCTCCCGGGAAAGGAGGAAAAGATGAAGCCCGTCTTGATTCTTTCTCCAGAAGTAACAATGCTAAAAAAATGGAAGCGCTGGGAAAAGTTTTCCCAAAAAGCCCACCCGTTTACAAATCGCGCACAAGCATGGGAAGAGACCGAGGGGCCC
>JACPTH010000156.1 GCA_016192885.1 bacterium
ATTTATCTTTACAAGCATGTTGGAGATAAAGTAAAGAACGGCGATACCCTCGCCGAAGTCCACGTTGATCCTACTAGAAATAATATTAAAGCCTTGGAACAGCTGCTCGACACATTCCACTTCGAAAAGAACCCAATTGAACCCAAGCCGATAATTTTTGAAATTGTTACGTGAAAAAAGCTTATTCCCTGCTCGGAGTTAATGACAGTAGCTTCCGTCAAATGATGGAAAATCTCGAGGCTTCTAATCTTTCTTCGCGTGCCTGTCTTGCGAGAAATAGCCGTGGAAGAACCCGACCCGAGGAACAATGTTTTATTCGAACCTGTTTTCAAAGAGACAGCGATCGAATATTGCATAGCGAAAGTTTTAGACGCTTAAAGCATAAAACCCAGGTCTTCTTGTCCCCAACAAACGATCACTTTCGTACCCGAATGACCCACACCCTTGAAGTGGTTGGAATTTCCAGATGTATCGCCAGGTCGTTGAGATTGAACGAAAATTTGGCGGAAGCTATCGCATTGGGACATGATTTGGGACATACTCCCTTTGGGCATGCCGGCGAACAGGTGCTTTCCGAATTCAGCGAAAACGGTTTCCATCATTCGATGCACGGAGTACGAGTAGTTACCGCCTTGGAAAAGAACGGCGAAGGATTAAATCTTTCTTTTGAGGTAATCGATGGGATAGCAAAACATAGCAAGGGTCGGAAAGGGGCGATTTTGGTGTCTGAAGATGATCCTCCGGTTACCCAGGAAGGTCAAATCGTCAGGATTTCCGATCTTGTCGCATATATTAACCATGACATAGATGATGCCATGCGCGCAGGTTTAATTCACCTTAAAGATCTTCCAAAAAGCGCCGTTAAACTCCTGGGAGATCGCCAATCCCAAAGAATTCACGGAATGGTCAAAGATGTCATCTCAAATAGCGTTGATTCAGAGAATATTTCAATGAGCCCAGAGGTATTGGAAGAAACTGAGAATTTGCGTTCTTTTCTTTATGGAAAGGTCTATCCAAGACCTGAAATCGAAGAAGAAGTCGAAAAATCAAAAAAGCTCCTTAGGCAGATGGGACAATGGTTCTTAGATAATCCTGAAGATTTGTACAAAAGAATAAAGAGACCTATTCCGCCGAACCAAAGTTTTCGCCAAACTTTGGTGGATTACTTGGCAAGTATGACGGATGATTTTGCGATGAGAGTTTTTCAGGAGCTTTTTATTCCACATTATTCATTGGATGCGACTTTAGTAAAGGCCTCTTGAGCGAATGGGTCTGATAACGATCGGCCGGAAGATCATGATCGGGTTTATTTTTCTTTTGGTCACAGGGATTGGAATGATGTTGTTCGCGAATCTTAATCTGACAAAGCTGAACAATGTCATGGAATTTCTCCAATATGTGGAGATTCCTATTAGAGAAAAAGCAAGTGAATGGACCTCTCACTCCAAATTTGCGGTTATTACTTTTATGCAGATTTACTTACAAGGAAAAAATCCTGAACTTGAAAAATCCTACCAGACTAGTCGCGAGAATGCTCGCCTAGCCCTTGAATCCGCCACAAGTTTAATAAGCAGGAATTTGGTGAAAAACGTTAATCTTGATAGGCCGTTTGATGTTTCAATAATGGAATTCGGGAGAACCAGCATGGAGGAACTGTTTTCCCAAACCGATTCCTTATTAGATGCCTCAGGTTCCCCAAATTTATCAAAGTTTTCCGAAGTTTCCGAGTTGATTCGAGCAAAGTTGGATAAAGTTGATGGTACGGCTAAAAACGTGGGGGAGTTTTTTGATACACCTCGCATTAAACGCGAGTTGAAAAACATGGTTAACAGTATTAGTTGGGCGATGAAGCTAATGCCGATAGTTGTGATTTTGTTTGGGTTCGGTTTTACTTGGTTCATTTCCACGGGTATTTCAGTTCCATTCGAAACAATTATTCATTCCATGGGGAAAGCCGAGCAGGGGAAATTGGAAACCCGCCTTCAGATAAATACTCGCGACGAATTTCAAACGTTAGCTGAGACCTTTAACCATATGCTTACCGGGATATGCCAAATGATTTCAAACGTAATTGGCACTAGCAATGATGTCGCTTCAAGCTCTCAAGAGCTTAGTTCGGCTTCGGTTGAATCAGCGTCTACTCTTTTAGATATTTCAAAAAACGTAAACGAGATCAACTCCTCAGCATCTGAAATTGCAAATAACCTTGAGAAAACTTCTCTTTCAATCGACCAGTTTTCTTCTTCCGCTCATCAAGTTGCTTCGCTGGCCGAAACCGCCGTCGAAGCTTCAAACAACACTACAAACGCGGCGTTGTCCGGAGGACTAACCGTAAAAAAAGCCGTTGATATGATCGCCAAAATTAAAGAATCCGTTGATATGGCGACATCGGTTATTTTCGATCTTAACTCCGCTTCCAAACAGATCGGAGAAATTGTAAACACGATTACCACAATTTCTAGTCAAACCAACCTGCTTGCTCTTAATGCCGCCATTGAAGCCGCAAGAGCGGGTGAACAGGGGAAGGGGTTTACGGTAGTGGCCGATGAAGTTCGCAAATTAGCTGAAGAATCCGCGGAAGCTGCCGAAGCCATAGGGACCAGAATTGAGAACATTTTATTGAAGACCCAAAACGCGGTTGATTCAATGCAATTGGGGCGCAACCGGGTAGATGAGGGAATTAGGGTCACCCGCGAAGTAAGTTCTAGCCTGGATATTATCCTTGACAATATCAACGATACGAACCAAAAAATTAAAGAAATTAGTAAGATTTCCGCCGAACAGTCAAGGAGTTCGGAAATCATGTCTCGAATGATCGAGGATATTACCAAGCTTACGAAAATTACTTCCGAACGGACAAGCGTTGTTGCATCCTCGGTCGAGCAACAAACCGCCACGGTTTCTCAAATTTCCGGTTCCGCGGAAGATTTAGCCAGACTTGCCGACGAGCTTCACAGTCTTGTTTCGCGATTTACCATACACTGATGAATTGAAGTTAGGAGTTAGAAGTTAGGATTTAGGAGTTAGCGGCTTTTAAACAAAAATGAGTTTTCCAAGAATATTCGCTGATTTGCATACTCACACCAACGCTTCCGACGGAACTCTTTCTCCCGAAGAGCTTGTTAAATCAGCTTGTAATGCCGGTTTGTCGGCAGTAGCCATTACCGACCACGACACATTGAACGGGATCCCCCCGGCGTTGAAGGTAGCAAGTTCATTCGAGATTCAAGTGGTTCCCGGCATCGAACTTTCATGTGGTTGGTCCGAAAACGAAGGTTCCGTCCATGTTCTAGGCTTATTTCTCGATCATGAGTCAAGCCAACTAAATTCAATTCTCATAGAGCGAAAAGAAAAAAGACGCGTTCGAGCATTCAAGATTTTAGACCTTTTAGAGTCACTTGGAATCGATGTTTATCCGTTACGAAACGCGTTTTCCATGGAAAAGGAAAAAGCGCTTGGGAGACCTCATATTGCGCGTTATCTGGTTGAAATTAACAAGACGCCGGATTTTCAAAGCGCCTTCGAACGATATCTGGTCCGTGGCGCTCCGGCGTATGTCCCAAAGCCGAACCTAATGCCGATGGAAGCAATTGAGGTGATTAAAAACTCGGGTGGGTTGGCTATTGTCGCGCACCCAGGGCTTTTTAAAGATTGGAAACTTGTTTGGGAGAAAATTGGGAATTTCCCCTGGGACGGGTTAGAGGTTTATTACTCGGAACATAACCCGAATCAAATTTCTTTCTTTAAAACACTCGTCAGGGAGCGGAATTGGTTGTTCACAGGCGGAAGTGACTTTCACGGAAATGAAAACGACAAGTCAAAAACGCTTGGAGAGCAGGGAATCGAAAAGAACCAATTCGATTTCCTACTTAGAAAAGCTTTGCAGCGAAAAGCGGAATCTAAATTTTAAACCTATTTGATGAAGAATAAATCTTCCAACCAAGATTTTTTGTTTTGCCTTGAGGGTAATGCTTTTACCCCAACATCCAGCGGTCGTTTCCTTCGGGAGCTTGGGATCGCGTTAGAGAAGATAAAATGTCCCTTTTTTTTTATGGAACAAAAGGGCTACTTGTTCAAAAAAATACTTGATTCACAAACACAGTTCAAAAGTTCGACTGAATGCGAAAAATTACCCCAAATAAGAATCCTTTCAACCCCTCTTTTTTCACTGCCTAAAACAAAAAATACAACTCTTCCTTGGTTAATCACAAGTTTCGACCCTATTTCCCCGATAAAATCCGAAATCCAAAATATCCCAAAAATGAAACCGGTTTTCGTTTCATCTACAACCCATAGAAAGAGATTGATTGAGTTCCTTGTTCCCGAGGGCAATATTCATCTCTTGCCGAGGAGAGTTAACCAAAGTTTCTTTCCAGGGAAGCCTGCGCATTCAGAATTTCTTCCGGGTTCTAAATCATTTTCTTTTTTGACCGTTACAAGTCCCTTGCGTAGAAAGGGACTTGATCTAATTTTACGGGCATACCTCGAAGAATTCAGCGCGAAGGAGCCTGTTAGGCTTGTGATAAAATTGACCCACCTTCCAAAGAAAAAAAAGCAATTTTCTTACGAAATTTCCGACCTTGGGAATAGATTGGGAGCGTTAAACAATTTGTTCCCTCCGGTAGTCATTATCTCTGACACCGTTGAGGATTCCAAAATGGGAGGTCTGTTTTCGTCCTGTCAGGTATTTGTAAACGCAAACCGGTCCTTTCATACCGGCCTGACGGTTTTGGAAGCCTTGGCCTCGGGCATTCCGGTTATAGCTCCCTCGAAAATGTTTGAAATATTTGGGTTTAATGAGGAAATTGGATACATAGTTCAAACCAGAAAAGCGCCCGCCACCCCTGGGTTTTTATATTCCGGTTCCCCGGCAACTTACGTTGAAGAATCTGATATTGCGTCCCTTAGAAAGCGCATGCGGGAAGCCTTTGCTAAACCCGAAGAAACCAAAAGGAAAGGCTTCTTGGCGAGTCAATTTTCTTCTCGATCGCAAAATTGGGATGAATTCGCAAACAAAATAATTGAACTTGCAAAAAACAGGTAATTGTTCAGTCAGCAGCAATCAGCTTAAACCACGGAGTGAGGCGCACTGGTGAATATTATTGAAAGAGCTTAGGAATCAGCGGATAGGAATTAGTGCTAGTCCGCTCCGCGGGTCGCCTCAGGCAAATTTTTTATTCGTGCGAAGCATTTTTTCACTTTTTCCTATTAGGGTTTCAGCCAAAAATGTGTAATCTTACACGCAATAGCCCCTTTTTCTTTATCGTAAACTCATCTCATCTAAAAAGGAGAATTTAAATGAAACGNNNAGGCAATTTGCATGGTTCCGTGCTTCGCGGAAAGCATCAACTTTGGCTTGCTTTGCGACAGGAAAAAGTATACGTTCGCCCCCTGAAGGTCAGCAGCTTGCTGGACCCGGGTTTAGGATGAAGACCTTCCCCGAAGGCTTACTTCTTTTTTTGCCTTGGATTAAGCGGAGGTTGGTACAATGGCAAGGTTATTTTGAAACGGGTACCTTTATCTAGCCCGCTGCTTACGGCTATTGTCCCCTTAAAAATTTGAATTATTCTATAAGAAACCGCTAAGCCAAGCCCCGTTCCGGTCCAATTTCTCTTGGTAGAGTAAAATGGATCAAAAATCTTTCCAAGTTCCGAACTCGGAATCCCGCACCCGGTATCCTCGATGATAACAACCGCGTTAAAACCTTGCTTTTGTGTTTGAACGCTTATCGTTCCGTTTTTTTCAATAGCCTGGATTGCATTTACGAGAAGATTGATCATCACTTGTTGAAACTGGTTTCTATTCCCATAAATTGTTAAAATCTCGTCGGATAATTCGAAATTAAGCTTGATTCGCGATTCGTCAACTTGATATTTTGTCAACGCTAATGTTTCCGAAATGGCATCCTGAACTGAAAAAACTTCTGAAATAGAACCTTGTGACGGCCTTGAAAAAATTCTTAGGTCCTTTACGATTTTTACTATCCGTCCGACGTGGGTAAGAACTAAATCACAAAGCTCCTCCCTACGTTTGGGAGTAACGCCATCTTTTTTTAAAATTTGGACCGCGCTGGAAACGGCAGTCAAGGGGTTATTTATTTCATGCGCTATTCCGGCGGTTAAAATCCCAAGGGCGTTGATTTTTTCAGCTTGAAGAAGAGCCTCTTCCATTCTTCGTCGATGTGTAATATCCCGGATCACAATTTGATAGATCGAAATTTTCGCACATTCCTCTAAAATGGGCATCGCAATAAGCTCAAGATTGATACCTCTTCCGTTGCTTACGATAAGTTGGGTTTCCCCTGAAACAAGTGAATCGGTTTCCTTCGCCCTTTCAAAAAGCGAAAAAATCTCTTTAAAGAGATCTGAAATTGGAAAAAGAGTATTAATTTCCCTGCCCAAAAGGGGTTCGCAAAATTGCCCCTTTAGCATTTTTGGAAGGCGCTGATTATGAAAAAGTAATTGCCCCTCCGGAGACAAGAACAATATTGCGTCAGGGTAGCTTTCCAAAAGTTGTTGATACCTCTTTTCGGAAATCAAAAAGCTTTTATGAAAATGCTGTTCTCGATGATGAATTCTAATTCGCGATATTAATTCATCAGGGGTGATTGATTTGTGTACAAGCTCATCGCAAATTCCTTTTGCGCAATTTAGATCATCACCATAAAGTTCATCGCCTGAATAAAATACGATTAGATTCGTGAGGGGGTGTAATTTTTCCTTGAGTCGGTTTAAAATCTCAAAAGTTTCTCTCTTAAACCCTTCAATTGCTAAAATGATTTGGTCCGGTTTTTTTTGAAAAACTTCATCAATTCCCTCAGGAAAATCTAAAGCCCCCGCAACCAAAACTCCCCCATTTTCAAGGTTTTTTTTCAAAAGATCCCGGGTACCGGAATTTTTCCCGAGAATCCAAATTTTTGGAGCGCAGGGGGTAAATTCTGGAATCTTAAAATTTGAAAACGAATTACTAATGTATATCTCCCTCCGCTAAGCTTCAGGTTCCGTTATTACCGCGGTTCCGGCGACGAGGTCACCGAGGCGTTGCCCGTGCGGAGTAATCAAGCAAACAATTCCGCCTAAAAGATAGCAAAATGGGACAAAATCAGCAATACGAAGGATGTTTCTTATACCGGAATCCCCGACGGACAACTCGCTTCCATCAGTACATATCACTCGAATTCTTAAATACTTTTTTCCCGGAGTTTGGCCTCCATCATTTAACTCGTAATAAACATTGTAACCCCAGGCAACCGCGGCGCACAGGATTAATTCGGCGCTTGCAAGAAATGACCGAATTGCGGGATTGTTTAAAAAGGATTCCTTTAGCACCCAAAGAACCATCCAAATTACCGCGAGAATTATTAAAATCAGGATTACGTCAATTAAGGAAGCCACGGCACGCTTAAATACATGCGCAGGCTGAAAGAAAACTCGAACATTTTCAGGTAGTAGAATCCCGAGGGGTTCGCTCATAAAACTGAAAAATTAATTTCGGGTAAAATAACCAAGAATTTCGAGATGAAACGTGCCCGGGAAAAGGTCGAATGAGAAAACTTTTTCCAAGCGGTATCCCATGGATACCAGCGCCTGGGAATCTCGCTTGAAGGTGATGGGGTTGCATGAAAGATAGGTTATTATTCGAGGCTTAATTCCTGTTAAACCCCGAGTTACCCGCGGGGAAAGGCCTGTCCGAGGCGGGTTAACATGAAGCGCTGAAATGACTCCCTTTACTAAGTGAGTTCCAAAAATTGACTCGACCTTCCGGTTAAGGAACCGGATTTGCGAAGGCCTTCGATTTTTTTGGTTCTTTAAAGCATCTTGAAAGGATTCGGGTTGACTTTCAACCGCGACGACTTCATCGAATTTGTTTTCGAGTAACATGGTTTGAAGCCCCACCCCGCAATAAAAGTCTAACAACTTTCCTTTGTGGGACGAGTTCCCATAAATCGACAGCAAAGTGAAAAAAATTGCTTCGGTTCCTTCGAGATTATTTTGAAAAAACGACATCGGGGAAACCGTCCAGGTTCGCTTCATGAATTGAAAAGGCTCTTTTTCTCTCATTAAGGTCAAAAAGGAGGAGGTTCCCCGAATCAATTCAAGGCGGGCCAAACTGTCGGTCTGGTCAAAGAAACTCCGCCAAAGGTCTAGCATTTCTTCACTTGGATCGCTTTTTAAATAAACCATTGCATGTTGCTGAGTTTTTAATGTCCTGGCGACAATTTGCTCGATGCTTTTTTTCAAATCTAATTTCATCCGGTTCGAAATAAACTCATAAAGAGAAAAATAAAGCTTCATGTTTGGTTCGCATTGAACCAGGCAATGATGCATGTCAACGACATCATGCGACCGGTATCTATAGTTTCCCAGAAGGAGTTCACCGCTTTCCCTCACTTGAATTTTTAAATCCATTTTATTCCGATATCCTGTTTCGGGGAGAGCTTCAATGGGATAAACTACGCCTGCGGAAAGGGGTTTTAACAAATACTGAAGTTGGGCTTCCTTTTCACCGCGCTGAATTTCGGGATTGAGATGAAGCCAATGGCAAGCTCCGCATTCAGGAAAATGTGGACAAGGGGAATTTTGCCTAAGAGCCGATGGCTCCAATAATTTTGAAATCTCCGCCCGAAAATAATCCGTTTTGGTTTCAACAATGTTAATCTCCGCGATGTCTTTGGGGGCCCCGTAAGGAATAAAAGCCACCTTCCCATTTATGTGCGCCAAAGCATCAATTCCATATGTCATTTTTTCGATATTTACCGTTTCCATGAATGATTTCTTGGGAGGATTTAGCTCCCAAACTCCCTACTTAAAATAACAAATTAAGAAAAAAAGAAAAAAATAACCGCAAGGTTCAACGGGAGTTTTAACATGGCTCATTAAATTTTTGGAATAATGTTAAATCAACCGTTAAGAAGATTAAAAACTTGATTTGGTTGAATGGAATTTAGCGAAAATGCTTGAATCAGATTACTCAAATTTGAACTAACCAATTGGTTTTTCATTCTCTCATTAAGGGAAATCGCCGTTTCCAAATCGGCGATTGGCTGCGACTTCTCAGGATTTTCAAGGATTTTTGCTATGGAACTTTGTCGATCTTCTAACTTTCGGCTCAAAAAAATGATTCTTTCCGATGCAAGCTGACGTTTAGAAGCCAAGTTGTTCACGATTGAGTCTAATCTTGAAGAAATCTCGGTAACCTTTTCCTCTAAATTAAGCTGATTCAAACCAAGACTCGCGGAATTTAAATCATTCGCGGTAGTCCAGCCTTTGGAAATCGCATCATTGGAAAGGTTGTTCACGGTTGTAATGGTTCCGGCGAGTTTTTCTCGGACCGCATCTAGGTCTTTAATTAGCCCGTCCGCATCGCCGTTGCGAACTACCTCGCTTTGAAACTCAACGATTGCGTCGAAAACCCCGTTCACTAAACCCTCTCGTTGTCGCAACCCGGCTATTTCCCCCTGGTCTTGAAGATTCTGATTGACCAAATCTCTTAACCGAAAGGACGTAGTATTAGAGGAATTCTCAGAGAAATCAGTTTTTGAGAAACCCGGACTTTGGTCGAAAAAAGGATTCGCAGGAACGGCGGCATCGGCTTTATAAAGTTGCAGGGCACGAGGGTTAAAAAAGGGTTTCTTTTGTTCTATGCCATCAACCATGTTTTTGGCCTCGCTCAACTTCAGAAAAGTTCGCTTAATTTAAACGTACAAATTTTTGGGGAAAAGGTCAAGTTCCAAACCAACCTTTTAGCTTTCCAAGAAGGCTTTTTTCAGTTTCGGTTCCCAGGGATTTCCCGGTCAAGTTTTCAATAATAAGTTTTAAACTGCGGGCATACGGGGTTTCTTCCCCAAGATCGAACACTGTTTTTCTATTGTCGATTAACTCGCATACATGGATGTAATCTTCTTTAAGCGTGAAATCCATTTTCCTTTTCAAACCGGTTTCTATATCTTCTTTCGGCCGGCTGTTAAGAGAACCTTCGCGGTTAAGAACCAGCTTAATTTTTTCAGGGGAATACTTCAAATTTTCCATTACCTTCAAGCATAGAAGCATACTCTTTAAATGGTTCATATTTGGAGTCGTAAGGAGAAAAACCAAATCGGCTAGGTCCATGGCATTTATGGTGATGTCTTGGAAAAGGGAATGGGTGTCAAGAATAATATACTCAAAATGCTTGCATAACTCTTGAAGAATAGCTTTTAAATTCGTCGAATGTATCATTTCAGATTGTTCAGGTTTTCCAGGGGAGGAAAGCAAACTGAACCCATTCTTTAATTCAACGAGATATTCGCGCAACACTTCGATTTTATCGCTAGGATGCTCTACAAGGTCGGCAATGGTATTCTTAGGGGTTGCGCCAAGCATGAACCCCAAATCACCAAATTGCAGATCTAGGTCAACCAGCAAAACTTTATCTTTCGCAACTTTGGCGAGTCCGGCTCCAAGATTAACGGCGAATGTACTTTTCCCCGTTCCGCTTTTGGGGCTAAAAATAACAATAATTTTGCCAAGCTTCTGTTCGCTTGGTTCAACAACTCCTTGGGTTCTTAAGCGTTTTGAAAGAGCGGACATGATTTTTAGGGAAATAAAAGAATTCAAGCGCAAAATCATGTCAAAATCTCTTTTGGCGATTACAAGAAGTTTGGCGTCAGATAGAGTTCTAATGGTTTTCGAGCGGGGGGCACCTTCAATTAGAGCCATTTCGCCGAAAAAATTGTTTTTGTCAGTGTGACTAATGGTGTTTACGATCTTGAGTTCGCCGCCTTCATTTTTTAGAACTTCAACGCTTCCCTCTTTAACGATGTAGAACATTTCGCCAATGTCGCCTTCTTTGAATAAAACCGAATTTTTTGCGAAAACTTGCTCTTTGACGACTTGACTGATTTTTTCGAGATCTGAATCTTCTATCCCTTCGAACAAAGGAATATTTTTTAAGATGCTAATGGTTATCACATCCTTCCAAGGAATTTCAGCTTTCAGTGGGGGATTATATCATAATTTCGGAAAACGATAAAAAGGAAAATTTTAATTCATTCGAGCGACTTAAAAAAAAAATTTGAAAATACCTCATTCGATACAAGTTATTCCTTGGCCACTTTAACCGCTGCCTGAATGTCTGCGGCGGCTTTTGCCAGAGGAATTACACCCGACATGGTAAGCACGGAGGTTTTCAAATCATTTAAGCCCGAAAGAACCAAGCATCCTTTAAAGTCATCAATCACCTTGAATGTTAGGTCAAGAATGGTTGAAACTCCCGGGCTACTAATTACTTTCGATTGGGAAACGTCTAAAACCATACGGTTTTTTCCGGATTTTAAAAGTTCCTCAGCCTTTTGAAGAACATTCATCCCCGCATCTTTAGCGAAATACCCCTTTACCTGAAAAACCTGGACGTTCTCAATTTCACTAATTTCAACTTCAAATGAATCCATGTAAACTCCTTGTAGGATTAAAATGATTACTTTTTCAACTCTTTGTTCCCCGTGGCAAAACTTTGAAAATTGGCGACAACAAGGCCGTTATCAGTTAAACGAAGCGGAACCAATGTCATTTTAACCTTTTCCCCTGATTTAACCCCCCCCAAGCTTTTATCGGATGGAAGAATAAGGTAAACAGTTCCATTTTCGGCTTTCAAAAGAGCGCCATCCGCCCCTTGGTTTTCAATAATCTTTCCGGAAACTATCGTAGGAATATTTAATACGGCTTCTATTTTTGGTTTCCTTATTGTTTCAGATGCCTGGCCTTGTGCCTGAAAAAATTCAAAGACAAAAAAAGCGATAACAATCGAAATGGGGAGCGCCATCCCCCATCTAAACATTTGTTGAAAAATTTCCCTAGCTGTTTCCTTGGTTTCTCCCCCGGAAAAAGAACGAGAAAGCTTAATGGCATCGGATGAAGAACTTTTTTTTGCTTGGTCATTTGCCTTGGCTTTAAAAAATGGGAGGAAATTAAAAAAGCCAAAATTATCCCCATTTCGATCAGGTTAGATTCAGTTTGTCGCCTTGTTTTTTCAATCAGTTTTGCGGTCTCCGCCGGCAAATTTTTTTCCAGGCGAAACAAGACGAACAAGTTTTCAACGTCCGGATTGGCTTGGAAAAGACAAATTGCGCTCTCCAGTAAATCGCGTTGAGGGTTTCCGGAAATAAAGTCGGCCAAGTCCTTTCGAAACATGGAAAATTCAAAATGAATCAAGCATGACAACGCCATGCACCTTTGTTTATGATCTCCCTTTAGCATCAAAACCAACATCTTTACCGCTTGTGGAGCGTCAAATCTTTTGAAAATCTTTAAAGCGGTAGTTTTGACTCGTAGATTTGGTGATTTCAGGAATTGCCCTAAAAATGGGAAAAGAGCTTCTTGGTCAAATTGGGCGAGATACTCTAAAGCCGATGAAACCACATTAGCGTCTTTATTTTTTAACCATTTCAAGGCATTCTCGTTAAAACCCCTCAGTTCTAACCTTGTTGCAGCTTGAATCGCGGCTGAAAGAACCGATTCGTTGGGGCGCTCGGAGATAAGTAAATTCTCAAGAATGGGTTTCGCTTCCTTGATATTTTCCGCCCCCCAAGAAGATACCGCCATTGTCTGCCGGTCAGGGGAAAGCCCCGCAAAGGATTCCTTGGTGTTTAATTCGGACTTTTGCGGGGAAGGGGAAACCAGGGGTTGCCCCAAGAGCGCCCTAATTTTGTTCTTAATGTCTTCGGAAATCGGCCATTGCAAGGCTTCTTCAAAAGCGCTTCGAATCGAAGGCTGCCTTAGATTTCTGGACAAGGAGGCTTCAAATTCGGGATTGGTTGAAAAATCATATGATTTGAATCTGGCAATGCAATCTTGCACATACCTTGGCCCGGTTCGTTTATAAACCCAGGTCTGAAGCCGGTTCATAAACCCCGGAAAATCTTTAACCATCCCCGCGTCCTGAATCACCTGGCATGCTGAAGCCAGGATTTTCTTTAAAATCATCGTTTTATTCTGGGACGAAAGCTCCGCGATTTCCCAAAGTCTATAAGGAACTTCAAGATCCGGATTAATCGCCAGCAAT
>JACPTH010000157.1 GCA_016192885.1 bacterium
AATGAAATCAGCATTACTCAACAACGCTTGCGATGCTGGCGACTCTTTCGGAATCTTTAAACGTCATGCAGGAGAATCTTCTTCCCTCGTCTGGAATTAACCCAATATATGGTTCGTTGTATCCAAATTCCACAATTTGCACTCTATTTAAATCCTTTATCCCAAACCCCGACCCGTATGCCTTGCAAATGGCTTCCTTGGCGGTCCAAAGGGAAATAGCATCCTTTTGAGAAATAAAATTTCTTTCCGCTTTGCTTAAAAACTGTTCGCATAAAGACGGTTCGATATCTCGCAAAGATTCAACATCCACGCCCACCGGAAACGGGCTAAATACAGCCAAAGCCGCCTCTCCGCCATGGGAAATCGAACCTTTCATTCCTTTAAGAAATGCGGCTAACCTTGGTTCAAGAGAATCCGAGGCAAGGAACACTGGCGGCGAACCATCCGATAATATCGAAAAGGAATCTAATTTTAAGTTTAACCCGACTTGCTCTAGCGAAACCTCCTTTGCAAGAATCTTTAACGCCATCCTTCCGGCCAGCCATTCTTTGCGGCGTTTTAGGGTTCCAAAAGTTGAAAGAACCTCTTCTTCAAATTTTGTCAGGAAACCCGATCTGTTTTCGGAGTCATTCAAAAGAATTTCAGCATCCCTGGTAGATACCCCCATGATTGAGTAATCTCCGACTTTCATGGGGACGCCTAATGAAATTAATGTTTGCTTGTTCTCGGGTTCGTCTTTCCCGGCTATCATCCGCAATCCTTTCAGATACATCAACGCGGTATTTTCATCGTTTACAACGACTACGTTGAATTTCATGAAAAGAAGGGAAACCGGCCCGGAAGAGTCAAGATTCTTCTCGATAAACTCGACAAAAACCTTTTTCTTCCCGGGCTTTTTAACGGCAATTAGATCGATGATCAACCGATCGATTTTGCTGGGAAGAAAAAACTTTCGCGTGAGTACCCGTAGAAGGCAGGCGACCCCGGCACCGTGAAGAGCGGCTTCCAATATAAATTTTCGCCCGAAATTGTCCATTAGAGGGTTTTCTTGAATTATCGACGGGGAATTACAAATCTCGGTTTCCAGGGAGTTTGAATTAAACCTGGTGATTCCCTCGATTACGTGGAAGCGTCTTCCATGAAACAATATCTTGTACAATTCCGTTCTGTTAAGTGAATTGCGGAAAAGGGGTTTGAAAAAAAACTCCCGCTTTAAAAGAAGCTTGATCCTTTGGAATTGATTTTGCATTTCCTGAAGGGTGTCCGGTTCCAATGTTCTACAATCAACTTCGCAAGTCATGTGCGATCGCCACCGACCTTCATTGCCGGATGGTTGTTGAGCCTGGAGCTCAAAAGTTTTTCCATTCTTTAAAACACGCATTTCAACCCGATCCTGAAAACCCATCTTGATGGGCGAATGAAATGAAATCGACGAAAATTGAATTTGCGAAAGAGAGGTATCCCTTTCCATAATTTGTATTAAACAATCGATCGAATCTATCGCGGGAAACACGCAGCGATTTGAAATCGCATGATCGAGCAAGTACGAGTCTTTCGAAGGCTCGACCGAAAATGATTCGACGGCGGATTCATTTAAGCGTGGAGAAAATGATGAGGATCGTTTGGGTTCAAGGTTTTCACCCAACCTTCCAAAGTATGCAACGGTTCTTTGCGAAACGGTTTCTTTAACAAGGCTTTGATAAAGTTCCTCAAGGAAAAATCTTTCTCCATCCTTTGGGTCGATAAACTCAACATCATTGCTTGCCAATATCTCATGGACCGCGCCCTTTGAGGCCATTCCAATTTCGGACCACGCCGACCAAGCGATTGTGAGAAACCGGGTAACTCCGGAACCGATAAAATTGTTTAAAAATCCATTCGCAGAGGCATAATCGACTTGTCCGGGGTTTCCAAACAATGATGCTACCGATGAAAAGCTTACTACCGCTCCGATATTTTTTTCTCCGATGGCATCCAGTAGGTTTACAAGACCGGCAACCTTTACCCTGTAAACGAGATCGATTTCTTCAGGCGACTTATTCGCGAGGTTCCGGCTTATTTCAATACCGGCCGCATGAATCAAAAGATCGATTCTGGAATACAGCCGTTGAATAAGGCCGACAGCTCGATCAACCGCCGGGCCGTCCGCCAAATCGCAGCGAAGATAGATTGCCTCCGAACCCGAACCCCTGAGCTTCTTTAAAAATTCAAACCTTTCAGGAGTTCTACCTAAGATAACCATTTTGGGGCGGAATTCCCTTGCGAGCTTTAATAATAGTCTGCTAGCGATTCCTCCGGCACCCCCGGTTGTCAATATCACGCTTTTCGGGGTAAGTAATTTCTCCAAGCCTTCAAGCGTTTCCTCTGAAGATATGTGAAGCGAAGATGGTACAAGTGATTGGAAGGAAAGTGAATCTTTCCCGGAAAGGCCCGACATATGAGGAGAGTCATAATTAAAAATAGCTTCAATGGCGCGAGTAGCGAGCTCCGGAGAGAACGATTCTAGGTCGATTCCCCTGCTTCTCAAATTCGGAAAATCTTTTTCGACCGATTGGCAAAATGCGGAAATTACACCCGGAAGGAATCCGGTCAGGGTTTTTGAACTCGATGTAGCTAGCTCCCCTCCAAGGTCGGATAATACTATTAAATCCGAAAGTTTCTTTCCTAACCTGCTTGCTACTAGGAACAGCAAAAGAATTTGCTCACGATAGAACAATTTTCGCGTCTTTCGTTCGAAGCTAGAGCCGGATATCTGGTGAATGTAAAGTACGGCTTTCTGCAATTGTTTAGGGCAACCCCCCGCCTCTAGGGTTTCCCAATCCCCTAAGGATGGAGACCAAATTGATGCCGACCAACCATGCGATGAAAGAACTGAAACCAAAGCGGAATCGAATTTGGGATTACCGGAAGTCTTAACCACAACCACGGTTTTTTCAGGGTCATCCGGTCGAAAGGCATTTTCCACGGGCGTAAAAGGCATTTCCAGGGTTTCGAGCAAATAACGTTGAACGGATGGCGGAAATGAAGGAGTTTTTTCCGCGGGAATTGGTTGTACAATTTCGCTTGAGGCTCCTTCAGAGCTCCCGGAAGATTCCGGGCCACTTAATTGAAGGCTCTGAACGATCAATTTAGTAA
>JACPTH010000390.1 GCA_016192885.1 bacterium
CAAAAACAAAGGTTATTCAGCGGGAGCCAGTCTGGTCCACCCACACTCCCAGCTTATTGCCACTCCAATCGTTCCAAAAAGGGTAATGGAGGAAATCGAAGGAGCTCAACAGTACTATTATTACAAAGAACGATGCGTGTTTTGCGACATTATTCGACAGGAACTAAGTTTTGGAACACGGATAATTCATGAAAACGAAAACTTTGTTGCTTTTCTTCCGTTTGCCTCGCGATTTCCCTTCGAAACGTGCGTGGCTCCAAAAGAACACAAAGCTTCTTTCGGCGATATAGATGAAAATGAATTAGAAGGTTTTGCGGAGGTCCTCCATGGAACTTTGCAACGGATCATAAATACGCTTAATGACCCGCCATTCAATTATATTGTTCATACCTCGCCTTGCGATGACCACACCATGGACTACTATCATTGGCATTTAGAAATCATGCCTCGCCTTACTAAAATTGCAGGTTTTGAGTGGGGGTCAGGTTTTTACATCAATCCCACGCCACCCGAAAGTGCGGCAAAGTACCTTTTAAGAACATCAATTTAATTTTTGTTTTAAGAATTTGTTTTTTTAATTTTGGAGGAAAATGGTGCCCCAACTGCGGAAGGATCCGGTATTAAAACAGTGGGTAATCATTTCGCCTGAACGTGGAAAGCGACCTCTTAATTATAAGGAGTCTACCCTGCCTCAGGTTGACAATCCTGCGGATTGCCCGTTTTGCGAAGGAAATGAACAAAAAACTCCTCCCGAAACGCTTGCTTTCCGCAAAACCGGCACCGGAACAAATCAAACCGGCTGGTGGATTCGAGTTGTCCCCGATCGATTTCCCATTCTCACCCCACATGGAGACACGGAAAGAGAAGGAATCGGAATGTTCGACGTAATGAATTCTATCGGCATACACGAAGTTGTGATAGAAACTCCCCGCCACGATCAAAGTCTGCATTCCGTTAGCATCGATCAGGTGAAAGAAGTGATTTGGGCTTATAAACAACGCCTTTCGGACATTAAGAAGAATCCAAGATTTAAACATTTTATGATTGTAAAGAATAGCGGTCAGGGGGCAGCCAGTTTTTCTCACTCCCATTCTCATATTGTGGCTACTCCAATTATTCCAAAACGCGTTGAAGAGGAGATTGACGGGGCCCGCGAGTATTTTCATTACCATGATAGATGCATTTATTGTGATATTATTAAACAGGAGGTCACCCAACCTCATCGAGTTTTTCACGAAGATTTTGCATTTGTGGCATTTTGCCCTTTTGCTTCGCGATTTCCATTTGAAATTTTGATTATTCCGAAACGCCATCAAACTTTTTTCGAGAATATCGAAAATGACCATGTTTTACCGTTTGCTAACGCCCTTCAGATTTCAGTAAAAAAATTGCAAACCATTTTGCCTAACCTTCCATACAATTTTATCATTCACACCTCACCTTGCTCCGATGCGTATAAAGAGTTTTTCCACTGGCACGCCGAAATTATTCCGAAACTAACCAAAGTCGCAGGCTTTGAATGGGGCTCAGGTTTTTACATTAACCCAATGCCCCCCGAAGATGCAGCAAAAGTTTTAAAGGAAATTAAGATTTCCGAGTGAGGTGCAAGTGAGGTACAATTTCAAGATTTTGCCGGTTTTTATCCTCGGATTAATTATTATTCCTGGAATTATTGGTTGGGCGTTTAAGATGCCCTCCCGAG
>JACPTH010000158.1:0-520 GCA_016192885.1 bacterium
ACCGCTTGTACTTTGAACGATATCGTTTGCGGGTCGTAACCTCGAAAAGCTAAAACCGGTCCCGCCCCCGGATTTATGAATAAGCGCGGTATTTTTTATTGAATCAAAAATGCTTTCCATAGAATCTTCTACAGGCAGAACAAAGCAAGCCGAAAGCTGACCTAAGGGTTTTCCCGCATTCATCAGAGTCGGGCTATTTGGCATAAAATCTTGATTAATCATTAATGTAAAAAATCTCTCTTCTATGGAAGCTATTTCCAAAGCGGAGGTGGAAAAAGTTTCCTCCGCCAAAGCAATCGAATGAGCAACTCTCGCGAAAAGCTGCTCAATGGTTTCAATTATTCGCCCATCCTCATTTTTCATTAGATATCTTTTTTCAAGAACTTTTTGGGCATTCATTGGGAATCTCTTGGAAATCGGGGAATTATTGGACATGCGGGCTCCTTAAAATTTGCTTTTTGATAAAACGAAGATGTTTTTTCGCGTCGCAAGATTATATCTTTGCCAAACGCTTGTCAAT
>JACPTH010000158.1:589-3665 GCA_016192885.1 bacterium
TGAAACCTTAAAAAAAACTAATTTTTTAACCACTTAGGCGCTTGCAAAATTACTCGAAACCTGCCTTGGTAGCCGCAAACTTTAGTTTGCGAAAACCCAGGTTTCGCAGGCATAAAGCCTGCGCCTACCTTGATCACGATTGTTTTCGGAAAACAATTTTGCAAGAGCCTCCACTTTTTGTAGACTTAGTTTTTATGATACAATGAATTCCTTGATTTTGCCAATTCATGCTTAGAACCGCTGATTCAAAGCCCAAAGTTTTGCCGGAGCAAAAAACCGAAGAAGTTTTTTTGCTTGTTTCGGGTATGAGTTGTACAAGCTGTTCCCAAAATATTGAAGACGCTCTTGGCAAAGAAAAAGGAATAATAAAGGCCAAAGTTTTTCTTGCCGACGAATCCGCCGAAATCGTTTTCGACCCGGACCAAATTTCAATCGAAAAGATCTCGAAAAGGATCGCCCAATTAGGGTATGAAGGGAAACCCGCAGAACTACCCAAAGAAGCGGAAGTCGGTTGGGCTGAGCTTTTATTTACGGGTCTTCTTGCAACCCCGGTGGTTTTTCTTTCCATGTTTCCCGAGAGTTCATCAAAAAACCAGTTTTTTCAAATGGTTTTTTCCGGAATAATCCTGCTTTCCACGGGTCGCCGATTTTTTACCGGAGCTTTCCGGTCAATTTGGAACAAAAGTTTGAACATGGATGTCCTGGTTGCGATTGGAATCGGAACTTCTTGGGGATACTCAATTCTAACATTGTTACTTCCGCACTTTGGGCATGGAGGTATGGCACATTTCGAAACCGCATCGTTGTTAGTCTTTTTTATTCTTGCCGGAAAGAATATTGAATTGCGGGCAAGGCACGAGGTTTCCCGATCTCTTTTTTCCTTAAGCAAACTTCAACAAGAAAAGGTTAGGCGAGTTGAAAACGATACTGAGGAATCGGTGGATTTGTCACAAGTTAGAATTGGTGATACCTTGCGAATACTTCCCGGAGAACGCTACCCGACCGACGGCAACGTGGAGTTCGGCGAGTCAAATGCCGATGAAAGCCTCATAACCGGGGAAGCAATGCCCGTTCACAAAACTCGCGGAAATTTGGTGTATTCCGGAACGCTAAATCAAACCGGGGAATTGTTGGTTCAAATCACCAAAGACGGGCCCAATTCAACCCTTCAAACCATAATAAGAACCGTTCGACGAGCGCAGGCTGACAAGCCTTCCATCCAACGTTTTGCCGATAAAGCCTCCGGAATTTTTGTCCCATTTATTCTTGCACTTTCCGCAGTCACTTTTTTTGGTTGGTATATTTCCGGCGGGCCCTTTAACATTTCCCTGATGCACTCAATTGCCGTGTTGGTAGTAGCCTGCCCTTGCGCTCTCGGGCTTGCCACTCCAACGGCGCTTTTGGTTTCCTCCGGAATTGCGCTTAAACACGGGGTTCTAGTAAAAAAAGGTTCAGCGCTTGAGGCCCTTGCCAAGATAAAATTTTTACTTATCGATAAAACCGGGACACTTACCGAGGGAAAGCCAATTGTACAAAAAATCGACCTTTATGGAAACCTCGACAGGCAAGAGATTTTCCAAATGGTTTGTTCCCTAGCGCATAAATCAATTCACCCGCTCTCCATAGCCATCTTGGGGAAGTTAAATTTAAAACCTCAAATTTCTTTTCCATTTGAAAAATTTGAAGAACTTCATGGTTTCGGCCTCTCGGGCATTGATTCAAAAGGAACTCACTGGATGCTCGGAAACAAATCGCTACTGGAGGAAAATGGTTTGACCGAATTTACGCTTCCGGTTGAGTATCAAGAGAATTCCCTAACCCCCGTTTTTTTTGCAAGAGACCGCGAATTGCTTGCAATCTTCGGTTTAGCGGATTTTCCCAGGAAGGAAGCGAAACAAGCGATTTCGCGACTTGAATCTCTCGGGGTCGAAGTCATAATGGTTACCGGGGATCGTTCTTCCCCCGCGAAGGCAATCGGAAATTCCTTAGGCATCGAAAAAATCATTTCGGAAGTGCTCCCTGCGGGGAAACTTAAGGTGGTTAGAGATTACCTAGCCCAAGGCCCCCTAGCTTTTGTGGGGGACGGAATAAACGATGCTCCGGCCCTTTCCGCCTCAACGGTCGGAATAGCGGTCGGTTCAAGCGCCGATGTAGCGAGAGAGGCCGGAGATTTGCTAATTCCCCAATGTAATCTTTCAATAATCCCTTTTGCAATCGAACTTTCGCGAGCTACTTTAAACAAGATTAAGCAGAATTTGGGCTGGGCGGTAATTTATAACATTATCGCTTTACCGCTCGCCTCGGGAGTTTTAACTCCAATTTTTGGAGAATCATTTTCGCTCTCCCCCGAAGTATGCGGAATGACAATGGCTCTTTCATCGGTTTCAGTTGTGGCAAATTCGTTGCTATTGCGAAGAGGTTTTTTTAAACCCCTCGCATAGGGGAAATTTGTTCTCTCCTTTTTTCATTTGAAACCCCGTTAGCCAAAGGCTTACAAAAGCCAATTAATTTGTCGATAGGGTACTTGAAATCCAAGGCATTGGGGAGAGGAAAATATGGGAAAAAGATTAATCAATGTCGGAACTTTGGGTTGTCTGCTCGGGATTTTGGGGATTTTCTTCCCGTTTACGATCCGAACCGCGGATAATCTTGTCCTTTCATACAGCCAGTATGCGAATACCTCGTGGATAATCGTACTCTTTCTTAATATTTTTATCCTTGTTCTTGTTTTCAGGCAAGAATTTCACTTGGTTGGGATGTTAATTTTTCTTTCAATTTTTTTAATCACAAAAGATGTTTTAATCTTTTTGCCTCGACCAAAAATCACATTTGCCTGGGGTTTCTATTTAATTTCTGGAAGTCAAATTGCAGTTCTTTTATTTTCCATTTTGAAAACCAGGGGGAAAAAAACTCCCCAGAAAACTGAAAATTAGCAATGAGTCTTCTTAATTCCATTTAGAAATTTCGTATTCTAAACTAGGGGTGGAGCTTGCTCCTGACTCTTACCCACTGCGGGATAGATAATATACGTACATCCCCTCCGATCGTGTTTCCAATATCTCATAAAATGATTTTG
>JACPTH010000312.1 GCA_016192885.1 bacterium
GTCTTCGACACAGCGATACCAACCGGAGGCTTTCGGATTGCGAGGACGATAAACTGCTTGAGCATCGTTCATAATTCCAATAAAGATAGGCGAACAAAAGGCGAATAACAAGCGAAATTTCCACAGCGATGGCAATGAACTCAGGATAGACAATTGGAGACCGCCTTTCAATGGATTCAGATAGCGAGCGACAAATTGGATGTAAATCGGTAGAAACGCCAACAAGTCGTTGAACCCGGCAAGCAGGTTACCTCCATGTTGTCCTCTACGCGCAAAGTCGGATGGCAAGATCGTTCTTTGGTTGAGGGGGATAGTGCCTTCGGCGGGTGGATAAGGGCAGCTCGAATGGATAACAAGGCAGCGGGCATTTTGGAAAATTTGTAGAATATGGATAACGACTTCGGCAAACGGATGATGGTTTTTCGTAGCGGAGGATGACCAGCGGAGTTTGTCTAATAGTATGTTTTGGGATATTGCCTTCGGCGATGGAGGACGGTTACTCGCTGGGGATGAGAAGTAGCGAAATCGGACCATGAAAAGTTTAAAAAACTTTCGTACACCAGATCGTAATTGGATGGTTGATCGGGTGGCAGGATGGGCTGCAATGGATGGGGGGTTCCTCAGTGAAGTTATCCTTTTGAAAAGTGGCTTTACGCTCTGAAATTTGGTGAACTTTATGCAGCACAAGAGTGTTCTTTGCCGGAAGAATTGGCAAGCGAGGAGGGAATTGCAATGGCGATTCAGGAATTGAAAAAAATCAACGCCGATCAGGAGCTTCGGCAGATATTGGAAGCCCGTTCGAAGGAAGCGCACACACGCGCCACCATCATTGCCGATGCCGAGCAAAGAGGCAGGGAAAAGGGTCTTTCCCAGGGTCTTTCCCAAGGTCTTTCCCAGGGGAAAATGGAAGAGAAGAAGGAAATTGCGAGAAGTCTTAAAAAAATGGGATTATCCCTTGAGAAAATTATTAAGGCGACCGGATTATCAGAAGCCGAAATTGCGAAGTTGTAAAAGCCATGGCGATCCACTATGAAGAATTATTAAACCTTCACCTGATAGAGATGAACGCCTACAAGAATTAAAGACCTTGTAGGCTTCAGGAACGCAATATTTTTTTCAAAGACCCGCATTATTTTTGTAATTTGAAAAACTTTTTCAATCTGGATTCCCCGATCAAGTCGGGGAATGACGGGGTTATGATTCTATTCATTTTAAAATGTTCCACGATTAGGTTTGGTTCTACGATTGCTTTCCTCTTATCCTGATTTTTGGGGCGCAGCTCGCGACAGAGGAAAAAGATTTCACCACTGGACTTGAACGGGGGTAGAGCGGTCGAGGGTTGTTCCATCTCCGAGTTGGCCATAATCATTTCTACCCCATGTCCAAACAGTGCCATCACTTTTCAATGCAATTGAATGTTCTTGTCCTGCGCCAACGGCAATTATTCCCGACAGATTAGAAACCGATACAGGTGAAGATCGGTTTATCGTTGTCCCATCTCCAAGTTGCCCAAAGGAATTATGCCCCCAGGCCTTTATGGTTCCATCATTTTTCAACGCTAGTACAAAAATTCCTCCCGCAGAAATGCTTGAAATGCCTGATAAATTTACAGCCTGAACCGGGATAGAACTATCAACCATGGAACCATTCCCCAAATTTCCAAAAGCATTCCATCCCCACGACCAGACTGTTCCATCAGATTTTAATCCGGATGAGAAATAATCTCCTCCCGAAACCATTGAACCACCGCTAAAATTTGAAACCAGAGTAGGAGATAATCTTTCCATAGTCGTACCGTCTCCAATTTGCCCAAAATCATTTCTACCCCAAGCTTTTATTGTACCATCATTTAATAGAGCAAGCGTATGGCGTGCCGCTGCAACAATGCCAACGGCGTTTCCATAAACTTGATAAGGAAGATTTCGATCAATCGTTGAAGAATCGCCAAGTCTACCATTTCCGTTATACCCCCATGTCCAAACGCTCCCATCATTTTTCAAAGCTACAGAATGGTTATAGCCTGCAGAGATGGCGATTACTCCAGTCAGGTTGGATACTGGACCAGGTGTAGTCCGATTAGTATTCGTTCCGTCACCTAATGTGCCAAAATAGTTATTCCCCCAGGACAAGACCGTCCCATCAGCTTTTAAGGCTAAAACGTGCCAACCTCCGCAAGAAATTGTTGTAATATCTTCCGTTGTTGAAACTAAACCTGGAATATGCCGTTCGGTCAAAGTCCCATCACCTAACTGGCCAGAATCATTTCTGCCCCAACTCCAAATTGTTCCATCGTCTTTCTTGACTAAATTAAACCAATGGCCCTTTGCGATGGAAATTGGTTTCGGTGGATTTACTACAATGGAAATGGAAGATGAAATTTTTGAACCCCCCAAATTATCAAATGCTTTGGCTGAAAGTGAAAAATATCCAGTCGGTGAGGCAGTCCAAAAGCAACTGTATGGAGCGGAACCATCTTCGCCAATCTTTGTTGAGTCGATAAAGAATTCAACTTTATTTATTGTCCCATCTAAATCTGAGGCATTTGCGGTAATTGATACGCTCTCTTTATAAACAATTACCGCGTTATTAGCAGGCGCGGTAATGCTTACACTTGGAAGAGTATTAACCGTAACGTTAACGGAAGGCGAGGTTTTAACCGCGCCAAGGCTGTCATAGGCTTTCGCGGTCAGAACGTGATTTCCAGCGGAAGGGTTTGTCCAGGTATAGCTATACGGAGAAATTGTGCTTTGCCCGAGCATCGTATTGCCGTCGTAAAATTCAACTTTTGTCACGCTTCCGCCGGGAGCAGTTGCAGCCACGGTTATGGTAATGCCGTCGCCAAGAGTAATAACCGCGTTGTTCGACGGAGCAGTCAGGTTAACGGTCGAGGGTAAATTTACGACGATTGAAATTGCGGTCGATGTCTTCGTTGCTCCATTCTTGTCATAGGCTTTCGCGGTCAGAACGTAATTACCCGCTTGTACGTTATCCCATGTATAACGATATGGCGAACTTGTACTTTGACCGAGCAACGTGTTGCCCTGATAGAATTCGACCTTGGCGATTTCTCCATCGGGATCGCTTGCCGCAGCAATAATCGTAATACTGTTGTCGGTAGAAAATGCCGCATTATTCCCCGGGCTGGTTATGCTTACCGTCGGCGCGACATTTTGCGTGACAAAGTTATTATCACCCGACGCGCTTTCATTTCCAACAGCGTCTTTCGATCTGACTTTGAAATGATAGGTTTTATTCGAGCCAAGACCGGACAAGGAAACCGAATGCGACTTCGTCATGGCGGTGTCAAGCGCTGAAAGCGTTCCATAACTCGAATCGAAACCGTATTCCACCTGTGAGGAAGAAAATTCGTTGGTTGTCCAAGTAATGGTTACGCCGTTTTCAGTAATTCCGTTCGCCAAAACGGCTGATACTTCAGGGGCCAAATTGTCGATATCGAGTTGAACTCCGCTCGTATCGACGCCATTCACCGTTAAGACTACCAGCCCCGAAGTGGCGTTTGCGGGAATTTTTATTTTCACCTGCGTATCCGACCATGAAACAATGTCTGAACCGGCCACGGCAACTCCATTTACCTTTACAACGCTTGTTCCTTGCGTGGCGCCAAAGTTCAAACCCGAAATTGCCACCTCGGTTCCGGTTTTGCCGCTTGTCGGAGAGATAAAATTTATCGCAATCGGTTTCGATTTAACGTATACTTCGTAAATTTCGTCTTTCGATGCCCCTTTTGGGTCGGTCGCCTTGCAGGAAATATAATACCTGCCTCCGGTATCCGGCGCTTTCCAGCTTGCAACCGATTCAAGCGCATTATTGGAAACTACTTGCGGCTTGTTCGATGAAGTGCTTGACCAGGCAAACGTCACGCTCGAATCGTCGCCGTCCTGCGCTTTAGCTCGAAATTCGCCAGTAGCCCCGGCATCGAGCGTGGTTGGGCCGGTTATCGCAATGGTCGGAGCCTGGTTCTGTTGAACGGTTCCCACCTCTGCTAAAGCCTTTACCATGTTGATTCGACCCGTGCCTATTTCATAAAAAGGTTCGGTAAAAGCTTGGTCTGCCGTCTTTTTAATTATCTCTTCAACCCGATTTGGCGTTAAATCAGGTTTGATTGAAAAGATGACGCCCGCAAGCCCGCTAACGAATGGCGCCGCCATGGATGTTCCACTGTTATACTCATAACTGCTTCCGTTTGAATTCCAGGTTGAATAAATGCCGTTTGATTTGGTACCGCCGGGGGCGCTTATGTCGATGATGGCGCCAAAGTTGCTGTAAGACGCCCTGGTATCATTTTCATCGGTTGCGCTCACAGTGACGCACCTTGCCCAATTTCCGGGGGAAACCGTTCCACCGTCCATATTTCCATTTCCCGCCGCGGCAACCACCATTTTCCCGTTGCGAAAAGCCTTTTCAATTGCCGCGGGAATGCTCTTGTTCATCCCTGAAATTACGCTTTTTCCCAGGCTCAAATTGATGACGCGCACATTGGGCAGACCGGCGGCGTAATCAATTGCAGCGGCAACATTTGTTTCCTTTCCCATATTATTGTTATCCAGGCACTTTACAACCACGAGCTTAAGATTCGGCGCCACTCCAACCGTTCCACGATTGTTATTACTTCTTGCGGCAATTATTCCGGCAACGTGCGTGCCATGGCCGTTACCATCATCTATTCGACGAGGGTCTCCACTGTAGTCGCCTGTGAAATTGCGGCTATTTTCGAAATCTATCGCATCATGCAGGTCTTCATGGTCAGCCTTGATACCCGTGTCAAGAACGGCAACCTCAACGTTTGTTTGCGGTAGCAGATCCCATATTTCAGCGGCTTTAACTTTTGAAAGCCCCCAATTTCGACTATAATCAGGGTCGTTAGGCAAACCAAAACCCTCGACGATGCCGTTTGAACCATACTCAATATCCAAAGTTTGTTCCTGAGCCTGCGCTTGCATGGTTTGTACGGTTGTCAGTATGGTATTGGTATCGTTTGAATTTATTCGATATACGTAAGTATTGGTATCCGGAAAACTGGCGATAACCGATCCGCCAAGTTTATTTGCTTCAGCCGCAATATCTTGAATTGTCGGAGATATTCGGAAAGTTACGACTACTTCATCTTTCATTAGGCGCGAATTATCCCTTGGATCGACCGCTATCTTGCTTTCATCTATTGATTCTATTGGAGAAACTGCGGGTACGTAATTCAAAAACAGATTTAGAGCGTCATCATAGGTTTGAGTTGTCGTATCGATGTTGGTAATCGCGGTATTAATTCTGGCGGCAAGCCCGGTGACGACCTTACTAAGAAGGTCACTTCTACCAGTCAGACCGACCAGGGTTTCAATAACATTTGCGGCGAAATCAATCTTGCTTTTCGAGCCTTTGCCATCTAATAGTACCGTGTTTATGGTGTCAGGCTGAAGGTCAAGCATTCCGTGAAAATCTTGGAAGCCGCTTCTATGGCCACCCTCGATATGGATATCACCGATGACGGTTTGAACGGGAATGGAGCTAAACGAGCATGAGGCAGCGCCGTTTACCACAGAAACGGTTTTTGAGAGCGTCGTGGTTGGGTTTGAGGTATTGCCGACGTTAATAAGAATGAGCTTGAAGGTGACCTGAGGAGTCACCTCCCCAGCCGCCAAAATCGCCGCATCCGGCGCCTTTGTTTTATTCGGCGAATTGTGGGAGACAAATTCAAAGCGAACTTCGGGTACAGGTACCTGAATTGGCATTTCAGCTTGCGTATTTTTTGACTGAACAGCCATCGGGTTTTGATTTCTCGTGAAACACCCTGCCAGAAACAAAACCTCCGAAAACAGAATCAGTATACTCAAGATTATGACGGTTTTTTTCATACGGCACCTCCAAGTTTAATAAACGCTATAAATCGCTTATCTACAGGCTTTCGATAACACATCAAATTGAATTTACTTAGTTCGAAAATAGAGCTTTTCGGAGAATTCTCCAAGGGTGGAATCTTTGTAGGCAACAACATTCCACCGGTATTTTTTGGCGCTTTTGAGGACACCGTTTGGTACAAGGTATGAATTTTGACGAACGTAATAATTTTCATGAATGAGA